>NZ_JBYNSB010000068.1:0-33556 GCF_057785455.1 Mesobacillus sp. | reverse complement strand
AGATATCGAATCATACATCCATTATTACAACCACAAAAGGATTAAACAAAAATTGGCTGGCATGAGTCCGGTTCAATTCCGTCTTCATACCAGCCAATTCGCTGCATAATATTAAACTCTAACTTTCGGGGGTCACATCATTTTGGGCTGGCTGCAATGATTAAGCTATTAATTAAGATGCCATTGTTCTGCACTCTTCAGCACATTTGAAACATGCCTCCGCACAGCGCTGGCAATGTTCGTGGTCATGTTTTTTGCATTCATTTCCGCAAGCCTCACAAATCTCTGCGCACAGCCCGCAAATCTGGTTGACAAAGTGGCTGTTTGTTTGCATCGCTGTTACCGCCATACCGCAAATTTCTGCACATTCCCTATCCATCCGAATGCATTCAGCCATCATTTTCACATTTTCTTCCTTCAAACATGAATCGAAGCACACATTACAAGCTTCGATACACTCAATGCAGGCTTGAATACAATCTTGATATTGCTGATTCACCATGTCCATTACCTCCTTAAGTATTTTCTACTTAATAGTTCTCTTAAACTTAAGGACATAAACGGCATAATTCAAAATGGATAAATATTCTAGTGGTCATAGTACTGATAATGGTGAACTAATGCTGCATAAACAGCCAGTCTATCCTCACAGGCAATACTGTAATCGAATTTCATCGCTGGAGTATTCGTTTCCACAAATATGTTAGCCCATTCCAAAGGCATCCATCCTTTTTGAACTCTCCAGATTGAAACTCCGCCTCCAGTAATCAGCTGCAGCTCCTTGCTGACACCTGATGTCCTTACAAACTTCAGTTTTTTGCCTCCTTGTAAAATGGCAGTCCCGGCTTCTCTATTCTTATTTTTCGGATAAAAGAAACCCATCAGATTATCCTTGCCTTCAAAGATTTCCGTCCTGATCCCTTCGGCTCTAAAACTTGCCAGCAGCATACCCGCAGAATCATAGAGACCAAAGGTTTTTTTTATTTTCTTATCAAGAAAGTAAGGCATAATCCAGCGCCAGTGCTTTTGTTTTACTTCCTTTAATTCGCCTGCCAGCATCCCATCAGGCGTAAAAAACAACAGCTTAAGAGCGGGAGCAGGCGCAAAAGCAATCATTAAATCATTTTGCTTCAGGAATTCCTTATCAGAATATAACCGCTGATAAATCCTGCTATCCTCAGACTTTTTCAAAAATGACAGATAACGATGATACTGAAGGAAACAAACGGAAATGAAAGGAAGGACGATGATTGGTAAATGTATTTCCCAGGATAGGAGCATGCATATTGTCAATATTGCTGAAAGGAGTCCTGCAGAAATAATAGAACCGTTCAAATTAATATAGGCTGTCTGCTGATAATATTGCTGGATATTCATATCTATTATCTCCTTGGGTAAAAGAATCTGCTCCGTCATTTAAAGTCTATTAATAAAACGATATAAACATTCTGCTAAATTGCTACTTTTATCGATTTGTGGGTACGGAGTTTTCAGAGCAATAGTGTTTCCTGCATCAAAAAGCCGCTTCGAATTAATAGAAGCGGCTTCCCTTTTGTTTTGATCCAATTCAATTATTGTTTAAAAGATGCAGCGCAAAATCCAGGTCTGTCTGAAGATGCTCTTTCATTAGTTCTTCTGCTTTATCTGCATTATGTTCCGAGATTGCATCAAAGATTAATTGATGTTCGTCAATGAGGAAGGGTCTTTTATGGTATACTACCGTCTTCCTGAAAAGATAAATTATTGATTGCATCCGGTCAATGATATCGATCATGACGGGATTTTTTGTGGCCCGCACAATAATATCATGGAATTTTTCATTCGCGATCATTATTTCATCTGTGGTTCCATTCTTTGCAATAGTAATGCACTCTTCCAGGCTTTCTAAGGTTGATTCATCCATATAAGTAGCTGCATATCGTGCCGCAAAACCTTCAAGCAGGATCCGTACCTGGAAAATGTTCCGGAGGTCACTGCTGGTTGGATTGAAAACCTTCTTCTGTTTTACCAGCCCCTCCTGCTCCAGTTTCCTTATTGATTCACGGATTGGAGTCCTGCTTACGCCAAGTTCTTCTGCCAGTCTTTCCTCAACCAGCTTTGTCCCCCCGGGAATCTCTCCGGACAGGATTTTATCCCTAATATATTCATACGATTGTAAATACGCCATACGGGCAGGTTCTTTGGTCATAATCTTACTGCTACCGAAATAGTTGGATCGAGAAAAAATAAGTATTGTCCAGTGCTGAGTAGCAGTTTGCCTCCTTTTTCAAACACCGAATCAATTATTAACTACTTAAATTATAGAGATTCAGCTTGATAAAGAAAAGCGAAATAAAAATTTGTATACATTTTTAATATTTATGTATACAAAATAAATAAAAGTGTGTACAATTTGTTACAAGAAATGAAAACGCTTTACAACTGAGGAGGATGCATAATGAATTTAGGTTTTATTGGCTTAGGAATTATGGGAAAACCCATGACTGAGAATCTATTAAAAAATGGACATGATGTAACAGTTTTCGATATCAGCGAAAATGCTGTAAACCAGCTCGTACTGGAAGGTGCTCGCAGCGCTAAATCTCCCAAAGAAGTAGCGCAAAATAGTGACATCATCTTTACAATGCTGCCAAACTCTGAACATGTAAAATCTGTGGTCCTTGGTGAAAACGGTATCATTGAGGGTGCGCGAACTGGTGCTGTTGTAGTCGATATGAGCTCAATTACGCCTGTAGCATCTAAGGAAATCGCATCAGCACTGGCTGGAAAAGAATTAGAAATGATCGATGCACCCGTAAGTGGCGGAGAGCCAAAGGCAATTGACGGAACGCTTGCCATTATGGCAGGCGGAAAAGAAGAAATATTTGCAAAGGTAAAGCCGGTACTCGAATGTATGGGCAAAGACATCGTCCTTGTAGGCGAAAATGGCTGCGGAACCACCGCCAAGCTTGCTAATCAAATCATGGTGAATGTAAATATTGCGGCAATGTCCGAGGCTCTGGTACTTGCTGCAAAAGCTGGTATTGATATCAAGAAGATGTATGAAGCAATTCGTGGAGGTTTGGCTGGAAGTGCTGTCCTTGATGCAAAAGTGCCAATGATTCTTGAACGTAACTTCCAGGCTGGAGGGCGTATTGATATCAATTTGAAAGATTTGACGAATGTAATGGAAACAGCACACTCAATCGGGGTTCCTCTCCCGCTTTCTAGTCAGGTATTAGAAATGTTCCATGCCCTGAAAGTTGATGGAAAAGCAGCTGACGATCACTCTGGCCTTGTTCAATATTATGAAAAGCTTGCTCATACGGAAGTAAAGGGTGTTAATGAAGGATGAAAAATCTGAATATTAACGAAATAACAACCGCATATCCAAGTATTGACTATGAAAAAATCGAAAAGGTTTGGTCAGAAATCAGGCCATCATTAAAGCACAAAATTATTGTACTGGATGATGATCCGACAGGAGTGCAGACTGTCCATGGCGTTTCTGTATACACTGACTGGACTGAAGAAACCATTGAAGGCGGTTTTTTGGAAGATTCTCAAATGTTCTTTATCTTAACCAATTCAAGGGCTTTCACTGCGGAAGAAACTGAACATGTCCATAGGGATATAGCAGTTCGTGTGGAGCGAATATCCCAGAAGCTAAACACTCCATATTTGCTGATAAGCCGCGGTGATTCCACCCTCCGGGGGCATTACCCTCTCGAAACAGAAGTAATCGGCGAATCGATTGAACGTGAGACTGGATTCAAAGTGGATGGTGAAGTCATAACACCATTTTTCAAGGAAGGCGGCAGGCTCACTGTAAACAATATTCATTATGTCCAGCAAGGGAACGAGCTTGTACCAGCTGGGCAGACAGAATTCGCTGGGGACAGGACTTTTGGTTATCGGTCAAGCCATCTTGGTGAATGGGTTGAAGAAAAAACCGGCGGCCGATATTGCCAGGACAAAGTGACCTATATTTCGCTTGAGTCCATCCGCAACTTTGAAATTGAGAAAATAGCTGATCAGCTTTTGGAAGTAACTGATTTTAATAAAGTCGTAGTAAATGCTCTTGAAGAAGCTGATATTAAAGTCTTCTCGATCGCTTTAATAAATGCTTTGAATAAAGGAAAGAGTTTTATCTTCAGAACTGCTGCTGCCTTCACCAAAATTATCGGTGACATTTCTTCACGACCACTTTTAACAAGAGAGGAACTGGTCGGTGACAATCCTGATTTTGGCGGACTGATTATTGTTGGCTCCCATGTTAAAAAAACAACTGAACAGCTAAACGAATTGAAGGCTCTCTCTACCCTTCACTTCATCGAATTGGATTCGCATCTAGTTTTAAATAAAGACGTTTTTTTGCAGGAGGTGAACAGAGCTAAAACAGAAGCTGAGGAGTATGTCCGTAAAGGTGTTACTGCAGTTATTTATACAAGACGGGAACGACTCGATCTCGGGGATGGGATGGAGGAAGAAGAATTAAAGCTTTCCGTGGAAATTTCTAATGCTGTAACTAGCATTGTCCGAAACTTTGAGATCAGGCCTAAATACTTGATCGCAAAAGGCGGGATCACTTCGAGTGATATCGGAACCAAAGGATTATGTGTAAAACGTGCAACAGTTGCAGGGCAGGTACTGCCGGGAATCCCCGTCTGGAAAACAGGAGCAGAAAGCACCTTCCCTTTCATCCCATATATCATTTTTCCCGGGAATGTAGGGTCTGCGACCGCGCTGCGTGATATCGTTTCAAATTTGGAAAGCTAATATTCTTTTATAAACAAGGGGGCAAAAACATGGTAACTGGAAATATGTTAATTGTGATTTTCTTATTATCACTTGCGGCATTATTCTTCTTGATCCTTAAACTTAAAATGGAACCATTCCTTTCATTGATTGGCGTAGCATTAGCCACTGCGGTAGCCATTGGTATTCCAATTAAGGAAGTTCCAGGAATTGTTACAACCGGCTTTGGCAACACACTTGCAGGCGTAGGTGTACTGATCGGGCTTGGAGTAATTTTCGGTCAATTTCTAGGAGCTTCAGGTGCAGTTGAAAAGATTGCACAGGCAGTACTAAAAGCTTTTGGTGTTCGCAAATCCCCAGCTGGTCTTGCATTAACAGGGACTGCAGTATCGATACCTGTATTCTTTGATGCTGCTTTTGTCATTCTTAGCGGTTTAATCAAAAGCTTATCCAAGAAAACTGGATTATCGGTTGTAACTTTTGTAACTGCTCTGGGAGTCGGGCTCATCGTTTCACACAATATGATCGCACCGACTCCAGGGCCACTGGTAGTAGCAGAAAACACTAAATCTGATTTAGGACTTTTTATCCTATATGGAATAATTTGTGCCGTTCCAGCAACCCTAGTGGGCGGATATCTATATGGACTTTTCATTGGCAAGCGGATCAATCATTCAGGGGAACTTGATGAAGTAGCAGCCGCTGTGGAAACTGGTTCCAGAAAGGAAATCAGTACTGGACTTTCCTTCTTCATGCTGGCATTGCCAATTGTGCTGATCTTAGCAAATACAGTCTCACAGCTTCTTTTTCCTGAGACATACATTTCTGCAACCTTCGGATTTATTGGCGAAAAGAACGTGGCCTTATTGATTTCGGTAATTGCTGCGATCGTAGTTTTGGCTCCTTACATCAATGAACCAAAGGAAAAACTATTTTCAGAGGCAATCAACTCTGCTGGTATTATCATCCTTATCACCGGTGCTGGGGGTGCTTTTGGCGCAGTGATAAATAAAAGTGGCATCGGGGATTATTTAATCTCTACAATGCAGGACTGGAGCATTCCTGTGCTGCTGCTGGCATTTATTTTCTCCCAGATCCTGCGTGCATCGCTTGGATCCGCAACAGTTGCACTTGTGACAACTTCAAGCATCATGGGCCCTATGGCTGTGGACTTGGGAATTTCCCCTATCCTGCTTGGCCTAGCAATTTGTTCCGGCGGTATCGGGCTTTCTCTTCCGAATGATTCTGGCTTCTGGGTGGTTAACAAGTTCGGTAAATTGACCATTCCCCAGACATTAAAAGCCTGGACATTGGGCGGCTTTATCGCAGGCCTTACATCTCTGGCCATGGTATATATTTTAAGCCTGTTGTCAGGCATACTTCCAGGAATTTAAACACAGAAACAACCCCGGATTGAAACTCCAGGGTTGTTTTTCACTTTCATAAGTACCTATCCTTGCAGCTTCTCTACATTGTCATAACTTCATAATAAAAGACGAACAGGAAACCCGTTCGTCGCCTTGATTAAGATTATTTCAGGTTCAAAGCATTTACAGCATTAATCAGTCCATGGCCTGCTTTTTCATCATATCCTGGAGCAAATACATCTTCAGCTGATTGTTGAACCATTGCCTTAACTTGTGCCGGAGACAGCTTGTCTTTTCCGTATTTGGCAATGATTACCCCTGCCAGCGCAGCTGTTTTTGGCGCTGCCATTGATGTTCCGCCTTTACCGCCATACGCATGGCCGATTACCTCTTTTGTCTTAGGGTCCAAGACTGGTACGGTACTCCATGCAAGATAATTATTATCTCTGCCAGCGCCAGTAGCAGGATCATAGTTAGGACCAAGGTCGCCGCCCGGCGCCATTACATCGATTTTCCCGACACCATAGTTAGAATAGAAAGCAAGATTCTTTAGTGCACCGCCAGCGGACACACGGATCATGGTCTGGCTGCTTGGGCTTCTGTGTGTGGCACCATTGTCATCACCAGACAACTTTCCAGGACTGCTCAGGTCTAGTGCATTGTTACCTGCTGAACCTACAACCGTCACACCCTTTTGGATTGCATATTGTATTGCGCGATTGAATAGATGAACATCTGCGACTATGTCCTTTGTAGCATATTCTGGATTTTGGAACCAGTCGTAGCCGCCAAGTGACATATTCACTACATCGACATTGTCATCTGCTGCTGTCATCAAGGCTTCGGCGATATGTGCAGTTTCAGCTCCGCCTGTCGGCCCAAAGACACGATATGAAGCAACCTTCAAGTCGGGCCCTACACCAAGTGCTCTCCCTTTTGCCGCAATAGAACCAGCAACGTGAGTTCCATGGCTATTCTGGTCGATTGGATCGTCATATCCAGGGACAAACGACTTCCCGCCTGCATAGTTATCTTTTAAATCTGGGTGGTTATAATCAATTCCCGTGTCAATAACACCGACTACGATATCATCACCGGATACAGGCTTTCCAGTTCCTCCCGGGAGCTTCCATGACTCACCGTTATTTGTTACTTGCTTGATGTCCCACATATATTGATTATAGAAATCTGCACCTTCAGTAAAGTTCTCGGCAGAAACCGTCTCGCCGTCAATCGTCTGTTCAGGATAAACAATATTTTCAGCCCCAGCTTCCAATACTAGAGAGGACTTTTTTATTTCATTCAAAAAGCTCGCATTAGTCGAAGTTACCTCGACAGCACCAAGCTTGTCCAATTTATCTGTGACTTGACCGCCAGCTTTTTTGATTGCATCGGCAAATCCTGCCGGCAAACCTTGCTGATCCTTAAAAATGACAAGGTATTCATTCTCTGCTGTTTCAGCTTCCCCCTTGCTGATCCCTGCATTAAAAATAGTCGCAGCCCCTAAAAGCACAGCCAGTGTGCCCGCATATAATCTTTTTCTAGTAAACATATTACCCCTCCTCTTTATCTTAATTTTCATTATATTTAAAATTTTAACTTTCGCAATATAACGAATTAATCACATTGAAAGGGAGATTTATGGCTTTTTTAGGTATAATTTATTATTTCTGCAAAAACAAATCTGGTTTTAACTCTATTTCAATAAGTTAAAAGAATCATTTATCCTACTGATTTATCTTAATCTTTCGACATCCCCCTCGTTAAAAACAGTATTTTTAACCTATAAAAAAAGCGCCTGGTTTTTGTAAACCAGGCGGCTTTCTATTCTGCCAGCTCTTTCCTTTTATAAATAAATACTGAAAAGAAGAGTAAGAGGATGATCGAAAGTATTGAAACTAAAATAGAAATCCAGGCTTCCTCCCCAATTGAATCAGACAAAACAAGATTTCCAGCATAGGTCATGAGCTGAGTCGGGCTCCATTCCATGACATGGGATAATTTGCTCCCCAACAAATTGACTACAATAATTACTACCAGTGATACTGCTCCAGCAACCCCTGGATGTTTAAAAATCGCACTGAAAAAGAGAACAATCGTAATCAACAAACTAATCCACAAACCATATAAACCAAACGCAGCGATGAATTGATCAAAAGGTATAAAATCAAATAACACGCCTGTGTAATACCAGCATGCAAGTAATCCAATAAACAATGAAACAATAAACAATATCATTCCGCTGATCCATTTAGAAAATATATAGAAAAAATAAGATACCGGTTTAACAAGTATTAATTGAGCGACACCGCTTTTCCTCTCTCCTGAGATCGTCCCCATTGTTGCCAGCACGAGAATCAAGGTGCCGATCGTCTGGAATTCTCCCATGCTCGTCATGAAAATTTCTCCTGCAGACGGAGTGGGGATTTCTATAATTGCACCTTCCGGCAAACCGCCTGATGCCTTTAATATGTCTGGCAAGTAATAGGTTGTCAGCGGATCGATGACACCGAGCAGTATAAAAGCGACAGGCACCCAAATCCACTTGTAATTCCTTCCCATTTCCAAAAATTCCTTACTTGTTAATGTGAAAAGCTGACTCATTTTTGCACCACCTTCATAAATACATCCTCCAGTGTGATCGAACTGACTTCAAATTTGTGAAGCGGCCATTTTTTAAGCACTGCCATGTTCAGTACTTCTTCTTTCACCGCCTCGATATCATCGCTGTATATTTTAGCTTTATTTCCGTCTGTCTCGATTGTCTTAATTTTTTCATGATCTAGAAGGCTTTTAACATAGGACTCTGAATCATCACGGAATACAAGGTCTATTTTCGACTGATGGTACTTCTCCCTGAATACTTCCATTGTCCCAGATTCAATGATTTCGCCATTATGCAGGAACAAGATGCTTTCGCACACCTCCTCGGCATCATTGAGAATATGCGTTGAAAACAACACAGTTGATTCCTGCTTCAGTTTCTCCAGCAATTCAAGCACTTCTCTTCGTCCGAATGGATCAAGGGCGGATACGGGTTCGTCAAGCATGATTAATTTGGGTTTATGGATAATTGCCTGTGCAATACCAAGACGCTGCTTCATTCCGCCTGAATATTTCGCAATTTTCTTTTTTTTCGCTTCAGCTATCCCTACCAGATCTAACAGTTCATTTGCCCGGTCCTTCGCTTCCCTGGAGCTAAGACCGGTAAGCTTCCCCGTATATTCCAGGAATTCCTGCCCGGACATCCACTCATAAAAAACAGGGTGCTGAGGGAGATAGCCTATCAGCTTTCTGATATCTTCTCCCTTTTTCTCACCCTCGAAATAAATACTTCCTTTGCTGGGCTGCAGCAGTCCTGACAGCATTTTAAGCGTCGTGGTCTTTCCTGCACCATTTGCACCGATTAAGGCCACACATTTCCCAGCCTCAAGCTGGAAATTAAGCCCCTTGATAATCTTCAAATCTTTGAAGCTCTTCTCCAGATTTTCAACATGCACCAGAGCCATCAGTTATTTCTCCTTCCAAACACAAAGTAAAGGATTGGCCCAATGATATTTATGAAAAAAATAACGATTCCCCAAATCCATTTCGGACCATTTGTTTTTTCTATTTTAACCAAATCAATAAGAGCAACAATTAATAAGATCGCCTGAATGACAAGTACGGGAGCAAACAATGCCCAGTTAATAGTTTCGAATAATTCCATTTTCCTTACCTCCTTTTATGTCTCCAGTCATAAGACGGTGGAGGCACGAAAACGTTCAAAATAAATTTCAAAGTGTTTACCAATTTGTTTGCTTCCTGAAATGCAAAAAAATCCGGCTGTATCTGCCGGATTTTACATATTTGCTATAGAAGTCTGAAAATGAATGGAATCCTGTATTCCTGCCCTTCGAATGCCTTAATCGCCCCGACGATGGTAAAGACCACACCAAGGATCCCCACAATCCAAAGCATAAAAATCCCGACCAGCAGGACAACCAGTATCCCGCTGACAATTCCATAAACAGTATAGGATATGAAAAAGTTCATATACTCCCTTCCATGATAATCGATATAGCTTGAATCATCCTTCTTGAGCAGCCAAATAATCAGCGGACCCAGGAATGCAGTAAAAAAACTAATAACATAAATACCAGCAGCTAACAGCTTTTCATCATTCTTCGGCATGATCTTTTCCCCTTCCAACTTCTTATATATATTTTTACGAATATAGTCCGAAAAAGTTTCAAATAGATGAAGGCAACCTTCGGGAAATAAATTGAATTAAGCTCTTAATGAACAATTCCTTGTTCGAATGGACCCCGGCCCAATAAATTTTTCTTTCATGGTGTCAAAGCCCACTAAAACTGATAAAATGATAAAAATAACTTCACAGGATAGGATTTAATATGAATCGAATTTTACTTAAAAACGCTTATGTGATGCCAATAACGTCTGATCCAGTAACCAATTGCGATATTTTAATAGATGAAGGAAAAATCTCCCGCGTTGGCCGTGACATTCCAGTCGAATCCGGTGACAGGGTCATTGATTGTACGAATGGCTATTTGCTTCCCGGTTTTATAGATGTTCATACTCATTTGGGGTTATACGATGAGGGAACAGGATGGGCAGGAAATGACGCAAATGAAACGATTGAACCGATGAGTCCTCATGTAAGAGCAATCGATGGGGTCTATCCTCTCGATCCCGCTTTCGGAGACGCTATTAAGTATGGAATTACAACTGTTCATATCATGCCTGGAAGCGCCAATGTGATTGGCGGAACAACTTCTGTTATCAAAACAGCTGGCAAGAATATCAAGAATATGATTATCCAGGAGACAGCAGGCTTGAAAATCGCCCTCGGCGAGAATCCGAAAAGAATCCACAGTATGGGGAACAAAGATTCAATTACACGGATGGGAATCATGGGAATGCTGAGGGAGGCATTCTATGAGGCGATGAAATCGGAAAATCCTGATTCCCTTAGGGTTAAGCCGCTTCTTCTGGCGCTTAACAGAGAGATCCCGGTAAGAATCCATGCTCACCGGGCCGATGATATCATGTCCGCTGT
This sequence comes from Mesobacillus sp., assembly GCF_057785455.1. Taxonomy (NCBI): domain Bacteria; kingdom Bacillati; phylum Bacillota; class Bacilli; order Caryophanales; family Bacillaceae; genus Mesobacillus; species Mesobacillus sp. The sequence continues at coordinate 22,390 of NZ_JBYNSB010000068.1, read as the reverse complement.
TCGTTTTGCGCAGGAGTTCAACCTGGATTTGCGCATTGAGCATTGTACAGAGGGCCACCTTATAGCTGATGAGCTTCAGGGATTGAATTTGAAGGTATCAGTCGGACCAACTCTCACACGCCGTTCAAAGGTTGAGCTGAAGAATAAAAGCTGGAAAACCTATCAGGAGCTCACAAATCATGGTGTCGAAGTATCTGTAACGACTGACCACCCATATACCCCAATTCAGTATTTGAATGTCTGTGCCTCTATTGCCGTACGAGAGGGGTTATCAGAACAAAAAGCACTTGAAGGGATTACAATCCTGCCTGCAAGGAATCTCCGTGTCGATGACAAGTTAGGGAGTATTGAGGCCGGGAAGGACGCCGATCTAGTTCTATGGAGCCAGCATCCATTCCATTTCAGCTCAAAACCAATTTGGACAATGATCAATGGTCAATTCGTCTATCAGGAATAGTCGAAACGGCTCAAATTCCGTGTAGATTTTTGCCAAAAAAACGCAAAAAAAAATGGTGAAAAACCTATTTTCTTTTTCGAAATTTTTTAGTATGATACTCTTTGGAAACAAGTTAATCCAACATAATTTAATAAATGATAGAGTGATTAGGGAAGGCAAATGGTGCGCCACCAGTATCCTGGTTCTAGTGGGTTCGATTCCCACCCCGAAATTTTTTAGCAACTTACAAAAAATTTCGAGGGTGGCCGTGTTGTTACATTCGCACGGGATAGGACTGCCCTGTATGGAGGGATACAAATGCTCAGGAAACGTGACATTCATGAATGCCATGAATTATTTGAGCTGATGGTGCATCCGGAAGTCTTCCCTTTTGTGCGCCAAAAAGCTTATTCATATGATGAATTTGTTTTTATCACAAAACAGACGATTGAAGCAGAAGAACGCGGGGAATTGATTTCCAGGACAATTCTTGATGAATGGGGAGCCCCAATCGGCACAATCAATCTTTTTGATGTGCAGGACGGTGCTGGATTCCTTGGAACATGGCTTGGAAAGCAATTCCATGGCAAGGGTTATAATAATTTGGCAAAGGATGCTTTCTTCCAGGAATTATTCTATGAGCTTGGGATTGAAACCATCTTCATGAGAATCAGGAAAGTGAATATCCGCTCAATTAAAGCTGCCGAAAAATTGCCATACGCAGTCAAAGCGAATGAAACGCGGCAGTCAATTTATGAACAGCTAAACGCTCATGGAGATCTATATGATTTATATGAGATACCAAAAGACCAATATACGCTTTATTTAAAGAGAACGGCTGCTGTCGAAGAAGAAAGTGTGCAGCTCCTCGAAGCGTAATAACTTGTATTCAACGTCCTGGAAACAGGACGTTTTTTATTACACCAGAATCAGCTTAGTTCATTGGATCCTGAGCTTCCATTTCTTCTCTGTCAAATAAAGCTGCTTCAGATAAAAATGCTTCTAATTCAGCATCTGTCAATGTTTCGTATCTTCCGTCAGCAAAGAAAATTTGGGTTTGGTTTGGGTTGATTCTGTTCATGTTAAAGCCGTTTGCCATTTTTATCACCTACTCTTTAAAATTATTTAACAAATATTACTAATAATTAGATTATTTTTTTTAAAGTTTAACTAAATTTATTTTTTCCTGTAAAATGAGTCATTATTCAACTAAAATAAAATAAGGTGCAACTTGTTGTTAACATAATAATATTATGGTTTATAATTAAGATTCTTCCACTAGTATACAAAAAAAAACGCCATTATGGCGTTCTGTTATTTTTCCCTAAAGACCTTCCCCAGCACATCTTTCCCGCCTGTAACGGGAATAATGCCTCCAGTAATAAAGCTTGACTGTTCTGCAGCAAGAAAGCTGATTACTCTTGAGATATCCTCTCCGGTTCCTGGCCTTCCAACTGGAACCGATGTATCAGTCGCCTGTATTGCATCAGCTATCGTCCTTTCTTTCCAGTCACCAATGATATCACCAGGACAAACCATATTTGCGGTTATCCCATTCTCTGCCTCCTCCAATGCCAGAGTCTTTGTGAGTGAGGCTAAGCCTGATTTTGCTGCAGCGAAAGCTGATCTGTAAATCCAGCCAGGTGCTGATTCAACACGATCAAAGCCAATTGTAATGATTCTTCCCCACTTGTTTTTTCGCATGGAAGGAAGGAGGAGTTTTGTCAGATAAAAAATGGCATTTAAATTTCCATTGATGATATAGTTCCATTCCTGGACTTCATAATCATACATCTTTTTCCTTTCCGGGATGTAAGGTCCAGCATTATGGATCACAATATCAATGGTGGAGAATGTCTCTAAAGCAGCTGCAACAATTTTTTCACACTCGCTGAAGACAGTAATGTCACCCTGTATACAAACAGCTTCTGTACCATGGGTATTTTTTATTTCTGCCACCAGCTCCTCTGCTGCCTCTTTACTATTTCGAAAATTAATAACAATGTTTAACCCCTCGGCAGCAAGCTGCAGAGCCGTTCTCCTGCCTAGACCGGCGGCTCCTCCGGTAATCAAAGCTGTTTTGTTTGTCACTCTTAGTCCCTCACATTAAATAGGTTTACTTATCATTATACTAAAAAGAAGACAGAGGAATTGCAAACATTAGCTCTGCTGTGTATTCTGCTCAAATTAACAGCTGGGCAGGTTATTGCATATGATATGAATATCGAAGCTGGTCTGCTTGAAAGGCGGGATAAAATTGTTTCCGTGGAATTTATTGCCCTTTGATCGCAATTCTCAAAAGAAATTTCTTGAAATGAAACCTGATGAAATAGAGAAATATGTACAGCAAATGATGGGAAAGGTATTTCAGCCTAATATGAACAGCATGCTCAAGCCAGAGGAATGGCTGCGTGATATGGAGAAGAATTCAAAAGCTCCCATGGAACCGGTAAATACAATCAAAGCGGAAATTTTTGAAACACATGATTATGTATTTATTCGAATTCCTTTAAAGAGTGAGGAATGGCTAAAACAAATGAGATTATTTTATACTTCCAACCAGGTTATAATTGAACATATTCCTGAGGACACTGATAAACATACATTAATATTGCCAGCTACAGTGAAACGTAAAGGTGCTGCGGCTTCCCATAAAGATGGAGTGCTTGAGCTTAGGCTTGCCAAACAATCGGATCTGCAATACTCCGAAATTGATCTTTCATGAATATGGCAAGAAGAATGGAACAAACTAAGAAAAATAAAAAACCAAGAAAAAGAACAGCCAAAATTTTGGCTGTTCTTAGCTTGTACAATTATTTTCCGATGAACATTTGTGTCCAGTAGTTACCTGATGCAATGTGGCCAACACCAATGTGAGTGTAGCTTGCATTAAGGATATTTGCACGATGGCCTTCGCTGTTCATCCATGCCTTAACAACCTCTTCAGGGGTAGGCTGGCCCATAGCGATGTTTTCACCAGCTGAACGGTATGTGATACCGAATTTCTTCATCATATCAAATGGTGAACCGTAAGTTGGGCTCGTGTGGCTGAAATAGCCTTTGCTCTGCATGTCACGAGACTTTTCTCTAGCAACCTTGCTTAATTCAGTATCAAGAGCAAGCGGCTTCAAGCCATTCTTTGCTCTCTCCTGGTTAGTTAATTCAACTACCTTCTGCTCATAAGCACTTACAGCAGAGTTTGTTGTTGGAGCAGGTGCTGTTTGTTGAGCAGGAGCTTTAGCAGGCTGCTGCTGAGTTGTAGCTGGAGCCTTTGCCGGCTGTTGAACAGTCGTTGGAGCAGGAGCTTTTACTGGCTCTTTAGCTGGAGCTTGAGCTGGAGCTTGCTGCTTCCAATTAAATTGATAGTTTTTAAGATATTTCTGCAGAATTGAGTTGATTTGCTCGTTGCTTACGTTACCACTCTTATAATAGTAAACTTTAGTTTGCAGTGTTGAAGCATCAGCTTTATCCATAACCGGATTTACTGCAAGTAAGGCTGCAGCTGCCGCAATTGATAGGATCATTTTTTTCTTCATTCTCGAATTCCTCCCGAAAATTTAGTTTGTCTCTCTCTTGCAAAACTATCATAACATGGGTTTTTTGTAATAAACCTGGTTGTTACTGGTAAGTCTGCAACTCTAATAAGTTTTAAAACTATAATTATTCAGAGGAACAAGAGAAATTCAAGCATATCAAGGGTTTATGAGAATGCTTTCAGGTTAGCGGGAATTTCCAATATACTATATAAACATCCAACACTGCCAAAAATGGGCAGAATGTCATAGTTGACAGTTATTTAAACGAGGGACAAATGTTACAATCTTTTCGGTAACATGACAAAAAATGAGGAATATTTCACAAAAAAAGCAGCCATATGGCTGCTTTTTAATGATCATTATGTCCCTCGTCACTGTTTTCCATATTCATTTCTTCCATATTATTTGCAGAATCAGTTTCTGGTTCACTTGGATTGCCCACTACAAATTCTATTTTGGGCATATTGTGCATGCTTCGTGCAGTTACATGAGAAATGATATAGTATGTTCCTTCTTCAGAAAATGACTTTTTCAGCCTATAAATACCATCTTCATCATGCTGAATGACGATCTTTTCATGTTCCTCAGCTTGGGAACGCCAAATTTCGAATTTAACCTCATCCGCATCCTCTACCATTTCAGAACCATAGGTTACTTTAGCCTCAAAACTAATTTCCTCACCAGGCTTCGCTTTTTCCGGTGTAGCTGTTAGCTGTACATCTAAAAATTGCGGCTCTTCTTCACCATCCTTTTGTGCACAGGCAGCAGATATGAAGCCCAAAAATAAAATCATCAGCATGATATTAAATCTTTTCATTAAAACTCTCCTTAAACGGAATTTAAACATTTTGAAACAAGAATCTTCATTTCATCCTTTTATAAGTCAACTGTCGGAAAAAAGACTTTTACATTCGTGCCTTCTCCAAGCTTGCTTTGAATCTCCATCTTCCCATCATGAAGCTTGACTAATTTGGCTGTTATTGCCAGCCCGAGTCCTGTTCCTCCATCAGACCGGGATCTTGCCTTGTTCACTCTATAGAAGCGCTCCGTAAGTTTCTCTATATCTTCTTCCGGAATTCCGATCCCGGTGTCATGAATCTCAACAAGACTGCCATATGAATGCTTGGAAAGGCTTATTGAAATTTCACCGCCCTCATCAGTATAGCGGATAGCATTATCGATAATGTTCTGGAAGATTTGCTCGAGCCTTCCTTCATCTCCATTAATGATAATATTAGCGTCAAGTTGAAGCAATAATGAGATCTTCTTTTCCTTTAAGATGGTTTCATATTTAAAAATGAAATCCTCTAATAATTGAGACAGGGCAATCGGGCTTTTCATAAGTGAATATTCATCTGCATCCAATCTCGATAAATCAAGCAGGTCGGCAACGATTTTCGTCATTCTGCCTGCCTCTCGATTGATCAGCCTCAAATACTTTCCCTGCTCATCGGGATTTTTAACCAAACCCGTTTCCAGGGCTTCACTGTATCCTTTGATGTAGCTTATAGGCGTACGCAGTTCATGGGACACATCAGCGAGGAATTCACGCTTCTTTTCATCTTCTCTTTGAATCGATTCTGACATATGGTTAAAGGTGTTTGCCAGCTGTCCAATTTCATCCTTTGACTGAATTTCTACTCTTGCAGAATAATCACCTTTTGATACTTTCTCAGCAGCTTCCCTCATGGCAGCGATGGGCCTCATCAGTTTATGGAGCATCTTGAAACCTAAGAATGCTGCAATTATGATAAAAGCAATTCCACCGGCAAGCCACAGAAATGAAAAGTCTACAGTCAATTCAGATATTTTTGCGAGGGGGACATAGAGATAGATAATACCTTCAAGCCGCCTATCATCCAGAAGAGGGATTGCCGCAGAAAGGATTTTCCTGTCGAACCGTTCTTCATAGCCGGACTTCAGGACAGGCTCTCCCAAAAGAAGCTGTTCCCTTTCTTCTTTACCGATCAAAGTTTCATAATCAATTGCATAAGGAAGACAGGCGCTTAGTTCTTTTGGATTGCTGACCAGAAAGACTTCTGATTCTGATTTCTCATTGTACCAGGAAACTTTTTCCTTAAGATCCTCTGTCAACGGGCCTCCGGCATAATCGCCGGCGAGCCTGTTCCCTTCCTCTATCAGCGATTCTTCAACTATATCCACATACAGCTTTTCGTAAAATAGATACGACAACAAAAAAGAATATAAGATAGTAATGAGAATTGCAGCTGTTACAGTCAGCCATAGCTTTTTAAACAGGCTATCTGAAAAAGATGTCATGGACCAGGCACCTCGAATTTATAGCCGACGCCCCATATTGTTTGAATATAATCACCAGTTCCAAGTTTCATGCGCAGGGTTTTAATATGGGTATCCACTGTCCTGAGGCTTCCCTGGTAGTCCATGCCCCATACAGATTCCAGGAGCTGTTCCCTGCTAAGGGCATACCCCTGATGCGAGATAAGATAAACAAGCAGCTCAAACTCCTTAAGGGTGAGTGGCACGTTTTCTCCATCAACACTTACCCTACGACCATTTTTATCTATCATGATTTTCCCCAGGACAATTTGATTTTCATCACTCCTGGAAGGTGAGGTCCGCCTAAGAACAGCATTAATTCTCGCCACCAGCTCGCCAGGACTGAATGGTTTAACAATATAATCATCCCCGCCAAGCTGAAGTCCTTTTACTTTATCCCATTCTTCCCCTTTTGCTGATAAAAAGATGATCGGAACTGGAGAAAAATTTCGGATTTTTCCGCACACAGAAAACCCATCCTCAAATGGCATCATAATATCCAATATGACAAAATCGAAATTTTGTGCCTGCAAAATCTTTAACCCTTCATCACCGTTAGCAGCGTGTGTGCAGCTGAAACCTGAATTTTCAAGGTACATCTGCAAAAGGTTCCGCATGTCTTCTTCATCGTCAATTATCAAAACATTAATGGGATTCATCCCTTATCTCTCCCTTGTCACTATTTGAAAAGGACCTTTTCCGACATTTATTGTTTTTTCAATCTTTAAATGTTCCGGCTCTACTATAAATAAATCATTGCTGTCATAGCCGGCGATAATCAGCTTTCCGTTGAAAGCTTCTATTTCAAAAGGGTTAGCACCAACTTTAATGGATCCTTTTTTCTCACCCTCAAGATTTAATTTATACAGCATATTTGATCCGTGGCTAAGCACATAAATATTTTCTTTGTCCATGAGAAAGTTTACCGGCATAACCGGTGCGGCGATTTCCTTTTTTAGTTTGCCGCTGTTCAAATCATATACATGGATACGCTCTTCCACCGTTGAACCCTCACCGTGTCCGCCAATCCACAGCTCTTCCTTTTCAATGTTCAACAATGCACCAGCAGCAGCTGTATGAATCTCGAATCCCGGAAGCTTTTCTTTATTGTTTAGATCGATTAAGCTTAACTGCTTATGATTGAAGCTGGTTACATAGAGCTTATGTTCATTTTTTGCCTCAAGCAACGTAAGCGGTTCTGCTTCTGTCTTGATCTCTTTGGTTTCTTTTCCGTTCATGTTAAAAAAACGAATGCTGTTCCTATCCTGATCAGCAAAAGCGATTTCTTTTCCGTTACTGACAATCAGTCCGTTAATGATCCCTTCACCAGTATTCCACTCACCAATCTTCTTGCCTTTGCTTAAAGAATAAAGATCTGCGGTTTCAATCGTATTCCCATAAAGCAGGAAGGTATCCTTATCCGGCAGTATGATGCCTCCTATGTAAGGACGTTCCACGGCCCAATCGGGAAGCTTCTTTCCTTTATCAATATCATAAAATGATACGGACATATCTTTGATATTTATCGTCGAAACCACAGATGAATTGACCGGGATCGGTTCAAATGTTTTTAAGGAACACGCTGCTAAAAACGTAGTGAAAGCTATCATGATAAGCATTTTTTTCAATTTCATTATCGTCTCCTTCTCTTTCACTATTATCTCACATCATTATATCTCTAATTTGTGATAAATCTATGAAATCGTGCCATACTGCAAGAAACTCAGGACAAAAAAAGCTCGCCTATTGGCAAGCTTTCTGTATGTATCAAGTATTGACAAGAGAGTGTTTTTTCACTGCAATTTCTTTTAATTCCGCGGTCAGGACTTCTAATTCCCACGGGCTATCCGATTCGAGGATCAACAGGGGACCATCCATAATGACCTTAAAAAAAGAGTCGTGCAAACCGCCCGAAAACTGAATCGCATTTTGATGAAGCCCTGTTTCACAATCCCGTTCCTCTATCCAGCACCCTTTTAATAACACATCTAAAATACTGTCGAAATCTGCATCTTTTTGAAGAAGTTCTAACTCTACATGGCTTAATGCTGACATTAGAATGCCTCCTTTTACAAAATGCCTAAATTTTCTTTCTTTTATTTATTTTACAATGGATAATATAAAAGTACAAATAGAAATAGAGACAGCAGTAAATGCTGTCTCTAGGTTATTATTCGGTTGGTCCCTGCCAGGACATCATGCCGCCCTGCATGTTGATCACATTGTAGCCTTGATACTCAAGGAACTGCGTGGCTCTAGAGCTTCTACCGCCTGAGCGGCATACCATTACATAGGTCTTATTTTTGTCCAGCTCATTCATTCTGAACTCAAGAAGGCCAAGCGGGATATGAATTGCTCCTGGAATTTTCCCTTCAGCCACTTCGCTCACTTCACGAACATCGATTACTTCAAATTCATTTTTACCAAGTCCATTCTGTACTTCTGCAGGTGTCATTTGTTTCATTATAATTTCCTCCTTCATCATTACCAGGCGCTCATTCCGCCCTTAACGTTTGTAATATTATTGAATCCTGCTTTTTTCAGCAGCTTGGCTGCCTGGCTGCTGCGCATGCCACTCTGGCAAATCACAACAACTTCTTTATCCTTTGTTAATTCTCCAGTTTTGCTGGCTAATTGCTGCAAAGGAATATTTTTAAAACCTTTAATATAATTACCTTTGTACTCACCAGGAGTTCGCACATCTATGAATTGAGTTCCAGACTGCTTTGTTTTCATTTTTTCGCGAAGCTCAGCGGTCGTGATATTACTTACTCCTTTTGTTGGAGCTAGCCTTGTCCATAAGAAGGCTACAGCCAGCACTACAATCAATACATTAATAACTATATCCATTCATTCACACCTCTTTTTCATTTATAAAATTGCCGTACTAAGCGGAACAATTATACCCATAAGGGTATTCTAAGTGACAAAAAACAACTTGTCAAGATTTGCAGCGGTATATTATTTCCTGCTCTTGACAAGTAATTCTACTGCCTCATTTACTGCCTGGGAAGTTTCCCTGCCATCCTGTAAATCATTGATAAGGCATTGTTCAAGGTTTTTGCTGACAATTAAGGCTATTGCCCGATCGACTGCTGAACGGATAGCAGAGAGCTGGGTTACGACTGACTTACACTCATCCTGCTCTTCAATCAGGCGAATGCTTCCTCTAACCTGTCCCTCAATTCTTTTCAATCGGTTAATTACCTCTTTATTGTACTCCATTTTCGGCCCTCCTATTGTGCTGGTCCTGTAATTGTATATCCTTTTACATTGAATCCGTATTTTTTTAGGAGTCTTGCACCAAAATTTTTTTCTACTTCACTGGAGGCAATGATGACAATCTGTTCATCAGGAATTTCAGCAATGTATCTTTTCAAATAACCGCATGGTATATTAATGGCTCCATTTACAGGATTATTCGAGGATTCCTGATAATCTCTGAGATCTACTAATACGGCATCATTCACCGTATCATTTATTGCTGGCACATCCCTTACAGGTACATACCGCTGAAAAAACAAGGTGACAAAAAAGAGAACGATGATTAAACCAGTTAGCAATTATTTTTCCACCTCTTGTTTGAACTTGTTCATTAATGAACTAGATAACTTACATTAACAATGATATACCATTAGGGGTATAAATGCAAGTGTATTAAACTCTTTTTTTTACTTCCTTTTTATTTTTTATTATGGCTCTGTTACTGCCGAATGTTGATTTTTAATCCCTGTTGCTCTTCGTTCCAGGCGCGCAGACTCCTTCGGGATTTAGCGGGCAGATGAGACCCCGCAGAAGCGGAGCGACGAGGAGGCTCAGCGCACGCCCCGAGGAAAGCGAAGCGCCTGGAACGAAAATCGACAGCCTTGTTTAACAGAGATTTTTATTATAGATAAAAAGCATTGCCTAACAATTATATTTGAACTTCTACGGTTCTTATCATTTTGGTGCTTAGGACTGTTCTTTTTGTAATCCAAGGTGCAAATACATCACTTAAAAATCCTGCTGACTATCCTTTATCTTTTCGGTCATGTCATTATGCATTTTTATCAACAGTACCTTGCTCTCGTTAGAAATGGATGATTCAATAATTCTTTTACTTGCCAGAAAATATTTTTCTAAAACTGTTCTTCTTGCTCTGGGATGCGTATTTTCGTCTTTCAATTCCCTCGCAATCGCCTCTGCGAGTGTTCCTTCAGGATTTTCTTCAGACTCCAGCCTGCGGTTATTCCATATTTCTCGATATTCCTTCAATAAGTTTCCATAATCCATGCTTTCCACCTTCACCTCATGATAATTTTTACCCCATAGTAATATTTACATATTTACTAATCACATTGCAAAACATAAACAGTAAATTCACGGCAGTCGCTAATCTCTTCTGCCGATTCCGCGCCGGACACAAGCATCTAGCGGGGATTTAGATTATCAATAAAGGAGGATATTACTTGAGTACACCATATCGATGCCCGAATTGCAAAACAAATCGCACCAGATTCAATATTATTTCCCAAGTCCCCCAGGCGGTAAAACTAAATCCGCAAACTGGTGAAGTCGTTGAGCAATATACAAGTGAGCAGCTGGAACCCTTCCATTTACCCTATCGGGGGCCGGAGCAGAAAATACAGTGTGCTGCATGCGGATTGGTTGAAGATGAAAAAACCTTTGCGAAATTCGGTGAGCATTAATCCGCAAATTGAAAATCATGAAAAAAAGCTTGAGATTCCTCAAGCTTTTTTTTCATTCATTCCTCTATCCTTATACTATTTTCTCGAAGAAACTGCACGGAATCCACTCTCCATTGCTCATTCGGCATGAATCTCACGAGTTTTATATTACCGGAGAAACGCCGGCCTCCTGCCCCTTTGATTAGCATGTTAACTTCAACAGGTACAGTCAGGATCAGCTCATCGGTAATATCCTCTGGCGGCAATATTTCCATTCTAGAGATACTGATGTTATCCACCTTGTAGAGAAGACTGTCCCAATTTATCTCCTGGAGGGAGATATACGAAAGAATTTTTGGGTCCTGCTGTTTTATTCCTGCGATATATGCGTTTACAAGATCGTATGGGTCTGTACCTTCAAGATAAGCTTCCAGGCGGCCCGCCGCTTTTAAGATCATGAGTTTATGTGACAAGTCCATGAAATTCGTCCTGTGGGTTGTACTTCCATAAAAATGGATGCAGAAATGCCCGGGAAAATTATTTTTTAACGCTCCAGCTCCATGCGGCATTCCGTGCATTGACGCTGCAATTTTCTGCTTGTCAGAAACGACAATTATGGCGCGCCGTTTCCAGCTCCAAGAACCATTATAGATACTTTTCATAATTTTGGTGTCCTCTGGAGTCAAAGGCTGAACGTCCGCATGGTTGCTGCCAGCCCTTCTCTGGACCTTGAATTTCATTCCAGTTTCCAAATCCACTACAGTAAATTTGCTGTATTTAGGCAGAGCTTCATTTACTTCTTCCCATTGCATCATTTTTACCGTTGTATTAGGAGCCTGTTTTTTTGCATACGTATCCACACTGGTTGAAAAAACGATTATGCATATTATAAAAATCGTCCTGATATTTATCATTTAACTCAACTCTTTTTTATGGTCTATTCGAAGTTCGGTTAGTGATTCAAACTTTGTCCTCGAAAAGTGTACATGAAAGTTTTTGCTTTTTAGCGTCATGCTATGCAGTATGAAAACAAAAAAATGCCCAGCTTATAGCTGGGCACTGTTCTAGTCATTGTTGTGGTTCGCAACATATTCCTTTGCTTTGTCAATTGCAATAGGAATTGCTTTACCATCATCATAGTGTTCTTCTGTTACAAGTGCGTTCGCGATTTCAATCGCTTTGTCACGCACTGCAGGATCCAGATTTTTCATTGAAACAGGATAATCATTTTTTGTCCATGGCATATGACTCATTCCTTTCCATGAATGATACTGATTTATACCCTGCTGCTGGATTTTAAAACTGCTTTAACCTTCTAAATGGAGCAGTTGCTCGCTGATTTGTTCCCAATCAGTTACCTGCCCGATAAAGACAAGATTCAGCGGCATCTTCATGTACTCCTTCATATAAAGCGGCATTCCATAAGAATATTGGAATAGGTCCGGATATTCTGAACTGCTGAACTGGACATACCCTTTAATCCGGTATATAGAATCAGGAAGTGACCGTAAGAAATCCTCAAACAATTCCTGTCCAACCGGACCTTTGAATTGATGGACATAGGTGCTTAGCCTTAAATCTGTTTTAACATGTGTTTCTAACTTGTTCAGCTTTTTTGAAGAAGACATATCCTTCAGCAAATTCATTGGCATTTTTGAATAGGAGCTTAGAAGGCACTTCGCAGCGGGATTTAGACCCTGGATATCGATGCTCACTTTTGCCTGTTCAGCATCACTAAGCATATCTGATTTATTCACGAGGACGATATCAGCATGCTTGACCTGTTCCAGCAGCAGCTGCTGAATTTGTGGATTGAAGGATGTCCTGTTTAACCACATCGTCCCATCTACTGTTGTGATGATTCCCTTAACGGAAAGCTTGTCAGCAAATAGAGGGGAAAGCACGGCATCCAGCACTTCCACGGGGTGTGCAGCCCCTGTCGTTTCAATATAGATCGCGTCGAGATCGTGCTCAAATAGTAGGCCTTGCAGCTGGGATTCGAGTTTGTCCTGAATGGTGCAGCAAATACAACCTCCCAATAGCTCCTTTAAAGGTACATCCGTTTCAACAGCATCAGAATCTATTGATATACTGCCGAGCTCATTCATCAATACAGCTATCATTCGCCCATTTGCTTTTTCATATTGTAAAATTTGCTTTAATAATGTAGTCTTGCCAGTTCCAAGAAAGCCTGACAATATGTATATCTCTGTTTTTTTCATATTGAAACTCCCCGTTATATTTAATGGATGTAATGGAAAATCTCCAGCTGCCGCTGGAGATTTTTTTTATTTATTCATTGCCTGCTTCAAAACTTCAACTGCTTTTTTGATCTGCGGATCATCGTTCTTAATTTTTTCTCGCAGCGCATTCATCAATTCGATTGTCGCAGTTCCCTTTAGGGTTCCTGTCTCTTCAAGCTTCAATGATTTTTGGAATTGGATTACTGCTGCCTTGGTCTTTTCATCATAAAAACCATCTTCCCGTCCAGGATCAAAGCCTAATGCTTTTAGCATTTTTTGGGCAGCTTTCACCTGTTCTGAAGCCGTCGACAATTTCAGCTCGGTATTAGGGTCGATGAATGGCAGAGATGCATAATCAGGTAAAGAAACTTTATAATCAGGTTCAATCCCCTTTTTATGAATCCAGTTGCCTTCTGGGGTAAGCCATTTTTCTGTGGTGAACTTCATGTTTGAACCATCAGAAAAATCCTCTGCTCTTTGGACAGTTCCCTTGCCAAATGATTTTTCTCCTACCAGCGGTACATCAGCTGATTCACTGACAGCTCCTGCCAGGATTTCAGATGCGCTGGCACTTCCCTTATCTATTACCACAACTAAAGGAAGGCTGTTATTGTTTTTATTCTCAGAAGCATATTCTTCTACATTGCCTTTACGATCTTCCACTTTGAAGAGGATTTCCCCTTCTGGAACGAACAGGCTGGAAATTTTGATTGCCTGGTCAAGCAACCCGCCCGGATTCTGCCTTAAGTCGAGAACCAGGCCTTTCATGCCTTGTTTTTGGAGGTCGTTCAGAACGTCCACCAATTCGGTTGCTGTGTTTTGGGAAAAGTTCGTAATTTGAACTTTTGCGATTCCATCTTCCAGCATTTCACCATAAACCGTTTCAATTGGGATTGTATCACGAGTGATGGTTACATCAACAGGCTGTTCAGCTCCCTGACGGAGGATTGACAGCTTGACATCTGTTCCTTTTTCACCGCGTATCAATGCTACAGCCTCTGTAGAGCTCATGCCCTGAAGGCTCTTGCCGTCGACTGAAAGTATTTTATCCTCTGGCTTCAAGCCAGCCTTTTCAGCAGGAGAGCCCTTCAATGGCGAAACAACAACAATATTCCCTTCTCTTTCTTGAATTTCAGCACCTATTCCTTCAAAAGATGAAGAAAGGCTTTGATGAAAATTCTTGGCATCGTCCTGGCTCATATAATCGGAATATGGATCATCAAGAGATTCCATCATCCCATCAATTGCGCCGTTTATCAGCTTTTCCTGGTCTACATCCTGGTAATATTCATTTTTTAAAGTATCATATGCATCATACAGCTTTGCGAATTCTTCTCTTTCCCTGATTACCTGCACTGCCGGCTTGTCCTCACCGAAAGCCAGTGCAAAGGTGGTAATGCCTGCTGTTAAAAAGACTAGAAAAAATAACAGCATCGCAAAATGGAACTTTTTTATCCGAAGAAAACTGCTCTTGGTCTCTGCCTCTGCTGGCTTTTCCGGACCTCTTATTTCTTCTTTGTTTTCTTCATTCATCTTTTCCTGATCCAACCGTTTTCACCACTTTCAAATCAAGCTTAAAATCCTTAATGATTAGGATAACATTTTTATCATGAAAATAACAGAAAAATAGGCATCGTCTATTATGCATAAAAAAACAGCGGTGAAACACACCGCTGTTAATTCCCTATTCTACGTCATATCCTTGGTCTTCTACCGCAGTTTTCATTTTGTTCACTTCAGCTTTTGCAGAATCATATTCAACTTCAGCTGTGCCTTCTGAAAGCGATACAATAACACTTGCTACACCTTCTACATTCATTAATGCAGTTTTTACTGCCTTTTCACAGTGGCCGCAAGTCATTCCTGAAACCTTTAAAGTTGTTTTTTCCATTTTTCATCTTCCTCTCTCTTTGTAATTTATAACTTAATCCGCTTCAAACGAAGGGAATTAGTCACTACAGATACTGAACTGAACGCCATTGCTGCTCCTGCAAGCCAGGGGGCCAAGAGTCCGAGAGCTGCAACTGGTATGCCAGCGGAGTTATATGCCAGCGCCCAGAACAGGTTTTGGCGTATGTTTTGCATTGTTTTCTTGCTTAAACTGATCGCCTTTGGTATCAGGGTCAATTCTCCCCCTAGGATCGTTACATCTGCCGCCTCAATGGCAACATCTGTGCCTGTTCCGATTGCGATTCCGATATCAGCCAGGGCAAGTGCTGGAGCATCGTTTATTCCATCGCCTACCATTGCTACCTTCTTGCCTTTTAATTGGAGCTCTTTAACATGGTTTGCTTTTTCTTCGGGAAGAACTTCTGCAATCACATTCTCCACCCCGACTTGAGAGGCAATTGCTTTTGCAGTTCGTGCATTATCACCAGTAAGCATATAAACTTCAATGCCGAGAGCCTTTAACTCCTCAATGGCAGCTTTAGCAGTCTCTTTAACTGTATCTGCTACTGCGACAATGCCATTTATTTCATTTTCAATGGCAATCATCATCGCTGTTTTACCCTGAGACTCCAGCTGTTCAAGTCTCTGGTCATACCGTGAAAACTCAATGCCCTCTTTGGTCATCAGCTTTCTAGTCCCTACAACTACCCTTTCGCCATTTAACATAGCAGCTATACCATGGCCCGGTATCGCCGAAAACTTTTCAATCGGCAAAATTTCGATTTTTCTATTCTCGCCATATTCAACAATCGCTTCTGCCAGTGGATGCTCAGACGCTTTTTCTGCCGAAACAAGATATTGCAAGACTTTTGTTTCGTTACCAAAAATTTCAAGATCTGTAACACTTGGCTTCCCTTTAGTAATTGTACCCGTTTTATCAAGAACAATAGCATCAATTTTGTGGGTTGTTTCCAAATGCTCTCCGCCTTTAAAGAGGATGCCATTTTCCGCCCCTTTTCCGGTTCCAACCATAATAGAAGTAGGCGTTGCAAGCCCCAGTGCACACGGGCAGGCAATAACAAGCACAGCAATGGCTGTCTCAAGCGCAGATGCAAAATCTCCGGGAGTAACAGCGAAATACCAGATGAAGAAGGTCACTGCTGCAATCGCTACGACAATGGGAACGAAAACACCTGAGATTTTATCCGCCACACGCTGAATCGGGGCCTTGCTTCCTTGAGCGTCTTCAACAACCTTGATGATCCCCGCAAGGGCTGTATCCTTGCCAACCTTTGTTGCCGCCATGGTCAGCTGGCCATTTTTATTGATGGTAGCTCCGATGAGTGGATCTCCGGCCGTCTTTTCAACCGGAATCGATTCTCCAGTAATCATCGCTTCATCTACAGCAGATTGTCCTGAGATGACTTTGCCGTCTACCGGTATTTTTTCTCCAGGCTTTACAATAATGGTGTCATCGACTTTCACTTCTTCAATGGGTACCTTGACTTCCTGGCCATCACGGATAACAGTCGCTTCTTTCGCCTGAAGGCTTAATAATTTCGATATAGCTTCTGTAGTACGCCCTTTGGCGAGAGCTTCAAACAATTTCCCGACGAGAATTAATGTAATCAGTACAGCGCTTGTTTCGAAATAAAGATGTGGATGGTAATGGGCGCTGCCGATTGTCTTAATCGCCTCAGCCAGACTGTAAAAGTATGCCGCTGAGGTACCGAGGGCGACAAGAACATCCATATTGGCACTCTTATTCTTGAGTGATTTATATGCGCCGATATAGAACTGGGCGCCGATATAAAATTGGACGGGTGTAGCAAGCAGCAGCTGGAACCATGGATTCATCAAAAGCTCGGGCATTGGCAGGCCTGTTTCAAACGGTGCGTGACCAACCATTGTATATAGTAGCGGAAGGGATAGCAGGACCGAAATAATTAACTTTCTTTTTTTAGCGTTGATTTCCTCTTCCTTTTGCTGTGCCTTGGCTTCACGCTGCGCCTTTTCCTTCGCGTCATAACCGAGGTTCTGGATTTTGGCAATGATTTTATCAATAGACAGAACAGCACTATTAAATTCTACAGTGGCAGATTCGGTTGCAAGGTTTACATTGGCTGCTGAAATCCCGTCCATCTTGTTCAGGACCTTTTCAATTCTTGTTGAGCAGGCAGCACAGGTCATGCCAAATACATCAAGATCCGCTTTATCGATTCTGACGCCATAGCCCAGGTCATTAATTTTATTAAAAATATCGTCTGGTTTCAGCTTATCTGGATCATATGTGACAGAAGCATTTTCCATAGCCAGATTTACTGTAGCTTCCACCCCATCCATTTTATTTAGGATTTTTTCAATTCTGGTGGAGCAAGAAGCACATGTCATACCGGTAATATCGACCGTCATTTGTTCCTTCATGTACACACCCCGCTTTATTTGTAGCTGTTTGATAATTAGTTTCAATGGCTATTATGTGTTACCTTCAGTATTACTATACCCCTGTATAGTATATTTATCAATCGAAGAATACTGATTTCCTTGCTATTTTACACTTTTTTGTGAACAAAACAGTTAGGAATGACACATTTTTAACTGCTGGGTTAGATAAAGAGCCTTTAATTATTTTTTACATTCAGGTGTTTTCCAAAACTTCTTAATCGAAAAATAGAGCCTGCCAATCAGGCCAGGCTCTGTGAGTATTATATTTTCTTTACGTTATTGAAGTATTCTTCCAGGGTCCATTTATTCTTATAAATATCCTCAGCTGCCTCAATGCCGACATATCGATAGTGCCAGGGCTCGTACATATATCCAGTGACGCTTTCCTTGCCTTTTGGGTATCTTTGGATAAAACCAAATTTGTGTGCATTATGGGCAAGCCAAACGCCTTCCTTAGTCGATCCAAATCTTTCATCAAGATTGAAATTATTGTTTTTGCTGGATATGTCCATTGTCAGTCCGGTCTGATGCTCACTATATCCAGGTACAGCAACAGCTTCCTGTGCCTTTTCTTCACCGACTCTTTCAACTTCAGCATTAAAAAGCACATCCTGGCGCCCATAGGAACGATATCCGGAAACAGCGGCTAGGTCGATTCCTTCATTTCTGGCTGCCACAAACATTTTTTCAAGTGCGTCGGCAGCTTCCTTTCTCATCAGGCTTTTTTCAAGCTTTTCCTCTCCGAATGAAAACTGGACATTAGGCCTTACTAAATCACCAGGAATATAGTTAGAAGGAAGCCCGAATATTTTATTCACAAGAGATAGAGTATTTTGCGGATTTTGGATTACATTCCTGCCATCTGCCTGCTGAACCACATTGAAATATGCTGCTTCCAGGGTTAATTCGTCTTCTTCAGGCTTGTCCGCTGCATTGTCATCTGAATCCGTATTATTTTCTTGCTGTTCCACTTGTTCATCCTGATTTATCTTTTCAGCCGGCGGCTGATCACGATCTGCAAATTTTTCTCCAATGTACGGGATTTTTTCAAGATAGTTTTCGACTGGGGCACATCCAGCCAATAACAAAGGAATACTGCAAATTAAGATTATTTTTTTCATGTTTTCCACCAATCTTCTCTTTCTTGGACAATACCACTATTCTAACATTTTTCAAATTAGTTTCGTATGGCCTTTTTTCCCATTAAGAATACTTTCAATCATATCCTGATCGTTCTGATGCTAAACTTCCACTACGACTCACTATAACTTACACATATTAATTTCAACGAGAAACGTTTACTCTCATTTAAAAAACCCCTTCCAATTTGGAAAGGGTTTCATGGAATCCTATTCTTTGATTACGGCTTCAAGAGCTACTTCAATCATTTCATTGAAAGTTGTCTGGCGTTCTTCTGCACTTGTTTCTTCCCCAGTGAGAATATGATCGCTCACCGTTAGGATCGAAAGTGCTTTGCGGTCATACTTGGCTGCTAAAGTATAGAGGGCAGTTGTTTCCATCTCTACAGCCAGAATTTGGTATTTGGCCCATTTTTCTAGTTCAGCATTGTCATTGTAGAACTGGTCTGCCGTAAATACATTTCCTACTTTAAGGTTTAAGCCCTTTTCAAGGCCTGCATTGTAGGCTTTGTACAAAAGATCGAAGTTGGCTGTAGGAGCGAAGTCGACTCCGCCAAAAGTCATACGGTTCATTTGTGAATCAGTTGAGGAGCTCATGGCAAGGATTACATCCCTGACTTTCACATCCTTCTGGATTGCCCCGCATGTACCAACACGTACCAGGTTCTGGACATTATAGCTATTCATCAATTCATTGATATAGATAGAAATTGAAGGTACTCCCATTCCTGTACCCTGTACAGAGATGCGTTTACCCTTATATGTACCTGTATAGCCAAACATATTTCTTACTTCATTATATAGCTGGGCATTATCAAGAAATGTTTCGGCAATATATTTAGCTCGTAAAGGATCGCCTGGCAGCAATACCGTTTCTGCGATTTCATTTTCTTTTGCACCAATATGTACACTCATTCTAATATCCTCCATCCTATTGGGTACTACCTAAAAACTATACCATAATATAGCTACTCAGGAAAATCTTCAGATTCATGACATTTTATTGTCGGGGGAAAACTAGAGATAGCTTTACCAAAGGTTTACAAAAAAATTCTTTCAGGATTTGAGCATCCAATACATCAATAAAGGAGAATGGACTTTGGGAAAAAAACACCGCAACCGAATCAATTCACCGAAGAAAAACAATCATATACCTCCAGAGGCTATCGTTGCTGAACAAGAAGCGCATGGAAAAGAGTATTCTGCAACAGGCAGGAAAAGCAAGGCGTAAAAGAAGAAATCCAAAAAAAGACGATGAAGCAGGTTTTGGCTTCATCGTCGTCATTTTTTATTTGAGATTAACCTCTAGCAATAACGCTCAACTGCTGATTGTATTTTTTGCTTCAGGGAAGGAAGGTCTGTGGCATGTATATTCATGCGGACATAGGTTTCATCCATACCCATCGCTTCTGATAAGAAGCCCCCCAGCCCTCTTGCACGGCGGTCAACTTGCATAAGGACTTCAATTTCATTTTCATTGTTAGGGTGAAATACAAGTTCCAGTTCATCAAGTCTTCCACGGAACGGGCCTGAAACTGGAACAAATTCAAATTCCTGCACGAATGGCAAATTCCTGCGAAGATGTCTTGGCGCCTGTTCGCATTCTGCTTCCCTGAGACGGAAACCAAGGTCAGAAACAGCATTGAGGGTACCTTCCATTAATGGATTAGGGAGAACGGTCAAATAATCCTTGTCTGAAGGATCGACCGCGTTCTTTATATCCAGCCCAGTCGATACCCATATTTTTGTCCTTCCCATTGATAGCGGCATCTCCAAAGGCAGCCTGAACGTGAAAGGAATTTCTTTCGTTTCATTTGCTTTGATCTGGAATGATTGCGTCAGCCTGAAACGGTCAATCTGAGCTGTCGCAGTGTATTTCTTATCATCTGATTCTTTAATATACGTTGTATGTAGGCTCAAGTATATATCATCTATTTGCTGCTCAATGCTGCCCCCGCGAACCTGGACTATTCCCCGCACTTCCTCGCCAGGTATAACTCTGTCCTTCTCTAGCCTTGTATCCACCTTTGCCGAGCCAATTCCAACACTTGCAAACACTTTATTGAAAAAAGACATTTTTGTATCCTCCCAGAAAAAATATAATCTTCCATAAATATATACGTTATATTTTCAAGTGAGTTTCACAGTTTTGAAATTATTTTTTGAGCCAGTTTTTGTGCCTATTGCGCCGTAACAGACGGGAAATAAATAAGGCGGATTCCTCCTGTCTCCGAATCCGCCTTAAACTATTGACTACTCCAAATCTTCTTCTTCATCAATGATGCATTTTTCTATCAGATATTCAAAAGTAATATCCGCCATTTCTTCAAGTTCTTCCTCTGTGGGAACGTATCCCCTTTTTACAAGTTCATGAAAGAAAAATTCAGCTATTTCTTCAGTATCAATAAAGACCTCAATCTCTTTCACAGATTCGCCCCCCTTTATTCAAATTTATGTTAAGCATGCCTGTATAATGCCAAGCACTGCCGGATTTTTTTGTTATAGGTTCTACCAATTTTGGACAAGCATAGAATGAAACAAATAATAATAAAGGAGATGGATCATTGTGGAGAGATTAGGCAGCCTGGCTGAAGTATTTGTTGAAGATGTGAACAAGGATGATAGTATTGTACTCGGCTTTTTCGCTTCGGTGTTAAATATCTTATTTAAGACCCTTCTTATGGCTGGTGTGCCATTCCTGCTTTATGTCGTGATCCAATTTAAAGGTTTGCTTTAAACATGGCTTTTGCCGTCATTGTTAACAAGAATCGAAAGCTTTCTGAGGATCACCCTCATTACATGGGCGTATTCTTCGTCATTGAACCATTTATATAAGATTCGGTAATCATTATAGATATCGAGGAGAGAATCAATGGTGTTCCTTTTTTGATGGATTTTCCGCAATTCTTCCTTCTCCCCAGATTTGGGCGGGGAAGCCTTTTTTTCAAGGTTCACCGATGGCTTAACTTCTTTATTGGCCGAAAACAGCAGCCCGAGCTTTTGTATGAAGGTATCTGCACTCTCTGAATCTGCCACGAGTGTCAATTCTTCTTCTCCAGCTTCAAGCCATTCCCCATCTTTTATTCTGGAGAGCTCATAAATGACATCCTCCCAGGCATCCTCTTTATATCGCCAGATTTCTGTCCTGAAGCCTACGACCTTAAATAAATCTCCCCCATACCCTTTGACCTGGACTAAATCACCGAAGAAAAATTTATATTCGATGTCGATTTGCTCCTTTTCAAGCAATTTACCATCATATTCAGAGAGCATCTGCAAACTTGTTTCCAAATACAGTCCCTCGCTCTTGTTAATCTCATATACATGAAGGCCATCCAGCCATTTTACATCTGTAACTTTCCCCACAGTCCCATAAATAGTGATCACGACTGTATCACCGATGTTAAACTTAGGTTTCTTCCGTTTTTCCATTTCCTCCATCCTCTCAACGATGAGTCGTGAATTGTGATTACAACAGTATATGCACTATTCTGAAAATCGCCACGCCCGGATGGAGGCTGCATTTAATGATTAGATTACTTTTTCATCATAATTTTAGCTGCATCTATTCACTTGGATTTTTTTTTGAATGGTCTTGGCGGCCTACTTATAACCATTCACTCGCTATTTTTCGTGACGAATTGTTTTGGGGATCCTCTCTATAACAATTCACCTGCTGTTTTTCCTTACGAATTGTCTTGGCGACCTTCTCTATAACAATTCACCTGCTGTTTTT
>NZ_JBYNSB010000067.1:0-2043 GCF_057785455.1 Mesobacillus sp. | reverse complement strand
TCGGGATATTTGTTAATGGATATGCAGGAGTGCATAAATCTTTCAATTCATCAGTTAAACCCATAATCCTTAATGAGCATTAAATACCTGTTGATTTTATTGTCATTGCGAGCACCCGAAGGGTGCGCCTGCCTGTGCTATGCCTGCCTGTGTGATGCACGCTGACAGGTGGCAATCTGATTAGAAAATATGAGATTGCTTCGTTTCTCTAGCAAAGACTACGGATTATGGAATACTCAAAGGCATTTTTTAATGTATTTTAACATATTTCCTCTTCTCGTGGTTATCCCGCAAACTGCACATTTTATGGTTCGCCATAGTGCTTGGGACATAAGGTTAGATTTCCTTCAACAGCTTATTTTATAGAGCAAATTGATTTGTTCTTGCTGGATTCTTTGCCACTCAAAAATCTGTGAATTTCTGCAGCAGCTAGTTTGCCTGCACCCATAGCGCTGATTACCGTAGCAGAGCCTGTTACCACATCCCCTCCTGCCCAGAGTCTTTTTATTGAACTTTCCCCTGTATTTTCATTAACGATGATGGTGCCATATTTAGACTTCTGGATTTTATCATAATCCCTAAAAACAAGCGGATTAGGATTGGTACCAAGAGCCATAATTACAGTATCAACCTCAATAATGAACTCAGAATCGGGAATAGGAATAGGCTGACGTCTTCCTTTGCTATCTGGCTCTCCGAGTTTCATTCTGATACATTTAATTGCGATTACATTTCCATTGCTGTCACCAAGAATCTCAAGGGGATTGGTGAGGAATTCAAACTTGACTCCCTCATCTTCAGCATGTTTAAATTCGTTAATTCTTGCGGGCACCTCCTCTCGTGATCTGCGATATATTATCCGCACCTCTCCAAATTCAACACCTATAATTCTCTGTAGTCTCAATGAGCATCGCGCCGAATCCATAGCTACATTACCTGCTCCTATTACGGCTACTCGCTTGCCTATCCTAACAGGGGTATCATATTTAGGAAAGAGATATGCCTTCATCAGATTAATCCTTGAAAGAAATTCATTCGCTGATATTACCCCAATGTAATTTATGCCTGGAATATTCATAAAAATTGGCAAACCGGCGCCTGTCCCAATAAAAACTGCATCATATTTATTAAGCAGTTCATGAAGTGTCATTGTCCTGCCGATTATGTGGTCAGTCTTTATTTCGATTCCAAGGCAATTCACGGCGTAGTCAATTTCTGAAGCTACTATTGACTTGGGTAACCTGAACTCAGGGATGCCATAGGTGAGAACGCCTCCGGGATGATGAAGTGATTCAAAAATTATGACATGATGCCCTTCCTTTGCAAGATCTACAGCGCATGTAAGTCCAGCAGGACCTGAGCCAACTACTGCCACTTTTTTGCCGGTGTAGTTTGGCTTAATCAATGGACATGTTCGGTGTGCAAGCTCATAATCCCCAATATACCTTTCGAGATTGCCAATAGCCACAGGTTCGCCAGTCTTTCCGAGAATGCAACTGCCTTCGCATTGGGTTTCCTGAGGGCAGACACGGCCACAAATTGCTGGAAGATTATTTTTAATTTTCATCAATCTTATGGCTTCGGTTATATTGTTTTGCCGAATGGCATTAATAAACTGAGGGATAAGTACTCCTACTGGACAGCCTTTCACACAAGTGGGCTTTTTACATTGCAGGCAGCGATTAGCCTCTGCTATAGCAATTTCTTCAGTATAGCCAAGGGAAACTTCATTAAAATTACTTCTTCTTTCAAATCTGTCCTGAAGCGGCATTTCATAGCGAGGGATTTTAGCACTTTTTTTTGCTTTCATTTATTATCTCTTCCCCTGCCAATAGATTGCTCAAGATGACAAATATGCTCCCACTTTTTAATCGAAACTGCTTCTTCATTGCGATATATTCCCTGTCGTTGAATAAGGCTGTCCCATGCAATCTTATGCCCATCGAATTCTGGACCATCAACACATACAAATTTTGCCCCTTCTTCATGAAGCACCCTGCAGCCTCCACACATACCTGTGCCGTCTATCATTATAGTATTAAG
>NZ_JBYNSB010000066.1:0-107677 GCF_057785455.1 Mesobacillus sp. | reverse complement strand
TGATCTTCAAAAGCAAGCTAATGAAGATCCGCTCGACTTGCATGTATTAGGCACGCCGCCAGCGTTCGTCCTGAGCCAGGATCAAACTCTCCAAAAAAGAGTATGAGTTTAGCTCATAATTTAAAACGTTGGCTCATGATTCTTCTATAATAGAAGTCATGATCATTTATTGTTTGTTGACGCTTGTTTGTTTAGTTTTCAAGGAACAATTCTTTTTATCTCGTCGCCCAGAAGCGACTTTATTAATTTACCATGCCGATTATTTATTGTCAACATCTTTTTTAACTTTTCTTTTTTCAGAAGCGATGTTGTTTTTTGTAACCGACTTGCTCTCTCTCAAGCGAGATTAAATATATCACGGATAAAAAATGTTTGCAATATAATTTTTAAAGTTTTTTTCACATTCTATGATTTTTCTGATTGATTCCTTCTTTCTTCTTATATATGTTTTTAAATACTAAATTTAAATTCACTTGCATACAATGGCTTGGACAAACACTTATTCACGAGGTGATCATTCTTGCTTCAATCATTTGCACTATATTTAAGCTTTTTTATGGCAGTCTTTCTATTTAGCGTTTCCTACATTGAGGCAATTAAAATCGCGAACACTGAAGGGAAAGTTCGTGGCGGAACGTTTATTTTTACAACAGTTTGCGGATTGTTATTTTCCCGATTCACGTATTTTTTTGTTTAACACTTCTATATAGAAGGCAAAAAGAAATCCCCTGAGACTCAGGGGATTTCTTCATATACGCAAATTCAACTTTTCTGCCACCTTCTGTTTCAAGGAATTCAGATCTTCCCAAACTAAAGCAACTTCAAGATGATCCTGACCTGCTATTTTGACATTTTCTTCGCCAGCTTTATCAGGCTGGAGATTCTCATAGAACTTACGGCTGCCATTCTCTGCAAGCACCCAAACGAGCATGGATGTATATCGCTGATCAAGCAGTGCCTTTATGCCTGCATGAAGAAGCTTCATTCCCAGCTTACCTTTTTGATACTCCTTCAGGATATAGATTGCGTACAATTCTCCATCCGCACAGAACTTCCCTGTCCGTTCTCTCCCAAAGGAAGCAAACCCCACTACTTTATTATCATCATTCAAAGCGACAAATACCGGCGAAGTCACCGGGGTTTCCGACAGGCTTTTTTCCCAAAGCGGAAAACGGTCTTCTGCTTTTAAAGAATCCAGATACTCCTGGCTGATTAATCCTGAATAGGTTTCTTGCCAGCTTTGAATATGCACACTCGCTATCCCCGCAGCATCATCTTTAGTGGCTTTTCGTATCAGCATATAATCTCCTACCCTGTTATCGATTCTATTTCTGCTTTATTTTTCATCTTTACTTTTCTTTCATCTACAAGGAACAATGTTATTCCTACAATAACAACAAAGCCACCAGCAATCTGTGTCCAGATCACATTCTCTCCCAGCAGGTAATACGCTAGGACGGTTGCACCAACAGGTTCAAATAGGATGGCCATTGAGATGATCGACGCACTTAACCATTTTATTGACCAATTGAATAAAGTATGACCTAACAATGTAGGGATGATCGCCAACAAAACAAAGTAAACCCAATCGCTTGCCGGATAGGGATAGAATGAATCTCCAACAGCTAAAACATAAATGAATAACGTAACTGAGCTAAAACTGTAAACAATGAAGGTGTATGTGATCAAAGACATCCTTTTCCTGACGGTTTGGCCGAACAACAGGTAAATCGTTACTAGGGCACATGCGACAATGGCAAGGAAATCTCCGAACAGTGCACTTCCGCTGATTTTAAAATCCCCCCAGCTGATAATGACGCTGCCAGCTATCGCAATAAGTCCGCTTATTATCGCTTTGGCAGATACCTTTTCTTTAAAAAAGAAATAGGCTCCCGCGAATGCAAAAAGAGGCTGCAATGTTACTAATACAGTAGAACTTGCTACTGAGGTATAGTTTAGGGATTCGAACCAGAGGATAAAATGAAACGCCAGAAAAACTCCTGAGATCCCCGTGAATACCCAATCCCGTTTCGTAATAAGACGAAGCTCTGAAACATATTTTAAAAGAAACACCGGGAGCATAAGCAGGACTGAGAAAAACAATCTGTAAAATGCGATGACTCCTGATGGCGCAGAGGATACTTTTACTAAAATGGCTGAAGTTGATACGGCTATAACCCCAATTGCGACTGCAAGATAAGGATTTACTCTAGGTGATTCCATTTGCTTGATCTCCTTTTCGATTAACATATTAAATGTATCTATTTTACAATGAAAATCAGTTTTGCGTTATGTTTTTTAAAAATTTACGCTCGATTGGTTTAATTATTTTTAGACAGGGAAAGAAAATACATCTTATCAGGGCAGGAGATTGAAATGTTGTATTCGTTGGATATGGAAATATTAATAAAGTTAGGAATTTCTGCTTTCCTTGGCCTAGTTATTGGACTTGAACGAGAAATAAAAAGAAAACCGGTAGGCCTGAAAACAAGCCTGGTCATTTCTATTGTCAGCTGCCTTTTGACTGTGGTATCCAGTGAATCTGCTTATTTATTCCCAGGCGATGAAGATGTTAATATCACGATGGATCCGCTCCGTCTTGCAGCACAAATTGTATCAGGGATTGGCTTCCTGGGGGCAGGAGTTATTTTACGAAGAGGGAACGATACGATCTCCGGTCTTACAACAGCGGCGATGATTTGGGGAGCTGCTGGAATTGGAATTACCGTAGGAGCCGGATTCTATTTAGAGGCTATCGCCGGCGTCGCATTGCTGATTTTCAGCGTGGAGTTTATGCCCTTCCTGATGACTTTCATTGGGCCAAGGCAGCTGCGCGAAAAAGAGATACGCCTGCAGTTCAATGTGAATACAAGAGAAAACATCACAGAGATCATTACTTTAATTAAGTCTGAAAAAATCTCTTTAAAGAATGTACGCATTAAAGACTTGGCTGAAGGCAGCCAGCTTGTCCAATTGATTGTCACAGTTGACTACCGCAGAAGAATCACCGATGTTTATGAAACGGTGTCCTCCATTGAAGGGATCAACCGGGTTGAAATTGAAGGGTTGTAAATTAAAAAAGAAAGCCGTCCCTCATGTGGACGGCTTTTTCATGCGTATTTCAAAATTTCTCTTGCATGTCCGATAAGTTGGATATATAATTTTTCTTGTACCTTATCAATTTGATACGGGGGATTAGCTCAGCTGGGAGAGCGCAACGCTGGCAGCGTTGAGGTCAGGGGTTCGAGCCCCCTATTCTCCACTTACAAAAAGAGAGTGTCCAAAAAGTAAAAACTTTTGGGCACTCTTTTTATTTTTTGGTTTTGGCAAAGTAAAATTGGTCCGTTGATTATCGTTCCAGGCACTCCACTTTCCGCGAGGCTAGGCTAGCCACCTCGCATCCGCTAATGGCTTTGAGGTAACAGAGCGGTTTACTTAGATATTTCATTTATTGAACATGAAATGATACTCCTCCCATCCTATCATATTCGGTTATCACATGATCACCTTTATTTAACAGTACTGCTTCTGTTATGCCCCCGGTTAAAATGATCGAACCCTTTCTAATTTTCTCCTTTTTATCTTCATATAACATGTTCGCTAACAACGCTACTGAATTAGCCGGATTTCCCAATACTGCCGAGCTAACTCCATTCTCTCTAAACTCACCGTTTATAGTCATGGATACACTAATCAAATCCACATCAAAATCCTGTGGTTGAAATAAATGATTCCCGAAAATAACCCTTGATGCAGAAGTGTTGTCGGCAACTACATCTGGCAGCTGAAACCGAAAATTCTTATATCGACTGTCAATAATCTCAAGGGCAGGCAGTATCCACTGGGTCTTTTCCAAAACCTCTTCTCCAGTAACATTTGATCCTTCAACGTCTTCCCCTAGAATAAAAGCAATTTCAGCCTCCACTTTGGGATGGATAAAATCTTCCCTCTGGATTCCACCCTTGTCGGGAACAGACATGTAATCAAAAATATACCCGTAAATAGGAGTATCTACTTTCATCTGCTTCATTTTTGCCTGACTGGTAAGCCCCATCTTGTAAGCCGTCATTTTGTGACCTGACTCGAGTTTACTTTTAACCAGCTCCTGTTGCACCTTATATCCCATTTCCAGATTAAAATATTCAAGCTTATCGGAAATACAAGAAACCGCTTGTTTTTGTTTTTCGGCTGCAAGTAAATATTCAGAAAGAACCTTATAGTCCAGCATCGATTTCACCCCTATTCCTGCAGCTCACTCTTGAGTGTATCTCCCACCGCAAAACGATTCTTTGGAACCTCGTTCACTACAATACGAATGCTTGTCATAGGGACCCCAAGTGATTTTTGAACCGTACGTGCGATATCCCGCATACAAGTTTCGATGGTTTCTTGATCTCTGCCTTCCAGCATTGTTAATTGAATAATCGGCATAATTATATCTTCCCTCTCTATATTATCGATATAAAATAAAAAATGCTCCACTGGAGTCACAGCCAAGGGCTGATATTGATTCATTCTTCGGAACCGACATAAGACAAACAGCCCTTGCTGGACATTTTTGATATATATATAAAAGAAAGCATTACCTCTATTACTGAAGTAATGCTCTTAAAAAAATGCTTCGTGGTAAATTAAAGGACGTGTGTTGCCTGTTCTGTTTTTCTCTTACCAATGAACGAATCCAGTGCGTAAGCCTTTGAACCCGTTATGGCAATAGTTACTGCCATCGCCAGGAATGCCAAATCCAATTCATATCCAGCCATTTGTCCGTTCCCTAAGAAACCTGCAGCTAATTTCACTTTTATGAGTGCTCCCACCATCAGCAAAACGAATAAGGCAGAAACAATTCTCGTAAACAATCCAAGTACCAAGGCAATTCCGCCTGCTACTTCAATGAAAGCAACGCCATAAGCAAGGGATCCTGGCAATCCGATACTGTCAAACCAACCGACTGTATTTTCAATGCCCCCTTGGAATTTGGCTAATCCGTGAATAAAGAAGCTAATTCCTAAGACGATTCGTAAAATTAATGTACTTACTTCGTATTTATTTTCCATTTTATTTTCCTCCATGCTATGTCAATAGATATTAAACAATTACTTAGTCTCACCAAATTGCCATACACTGTGACTAAGGTTTCCATATTGATAACTGCGATGAAGCAGCTTTGCGCTTTTTTCTTGATCCGCAGCACCCATTGCGTAAAAGATTGGTATGAAATGTTCATTTCCGTAGGGCGGTACGGCAATTTCCGCATTGGGAGCTAATGTATCATATTTAAATAAGGACTCTAGATCCCAATTATTTATTTGCTGTTCTAGCCAATTATCAAAATTTAGCGCCCATTGATCAATAGTTCCATTATCGCTGACCATTCTTAAGGATCTAAGATTATGGACTGTTCCTCCGCTGCCAATGATTAAAATGTCTTTCTCCCTTAATGATGCTAAAGAACGTCCAATCTTATATTGTTCCTCAGGTGTAAGACTCGGGTTTACAGACATTGAAATGACCGGGATATCAGCATCAGGATACATCATCCTAAGAACTACCCATGCTCCATGGTCTAAGCCGCGTGTCGTATCTACTTCAAAGGGCACTCCCTCTTTAGTGAAAAACTCTGTAATTTCCTGTGTAATCGTTTCATTTCCTTTAGCCGGATACTTAATACGATATAGAGCCTCTGGAAATCCTCCAAAATCATAAATTGTTTTGAACTCTTCTACATTGCTCACCTTTTGCATCGATGATTCCCAGTGTGCAGAGAAAAGAACTATTGCTTTTGGCCTTGGCATTTCCTGGCCTAACATGTTCAAGAATTGAGTATATTCATTATTTTCAATAGCCAATAGAGGTGCTCCATGGGCAACAAATAAAGCTGGCAGCATTGTAAAATTCCTCCTTTATACTTTTATGAATCTAAGTCATCAAGGATCCAAGTTGTAAAATCCTTATGGTTCTTTATAGAAACAGTATGACCTTCTGGGTAGGTTCGAAAAGTTACCTGGGATTTTAATCCTTGAAAGAACTCCTTACTTTCTACTCCCCATTCATAAGGCAAAACATTGTCAGATTCTCCGTGAGAAATAAACAAAGAAAGCTGATCAACAGGTTCAATCCTGTATTCTTCTTTAACGAATAAGGGTATATATCCGCTGAGTGCTACGATCCCTTTGATTCGGTTGCCAAGTGCCAAGCCCAGTGTCATAGATACAATGGCTCCCTGGCTAAATCCAAGTAAATAAAAACGGCCTTGGTCGATAGGATATTTTTCAGCTGCATAATCAATAAAGTTAGTGAGCTGTGTAATCCCTTGATCAAAAACTTCCCGGTGCGGTTTTCCATAGACTTGTATCGTAAAATAGGCGAACCCTGGTGGTTGAGAAAGAGGGCCTCGAATACTAAAAATATAAAACTGGTCTTCTAACCCAGCTACTAGCGACAGCATATTTTGTTCATTACTGCCCATTCCATGCATGACAAAAAGTGCAGGATGGGTTTTATTTTCCTCAACCTTAGATGGAGTTCGCAGCTCATATATCAAAGATGAATCCAAGTTATGTCACCCCTTCTAAATCATTATACTTAAGCAATATATTTACTAATAGAGAAATAATATTCTTATTAAGAAACAAATGGGCAAAAAAATAAAGTCATTAATTTGTTTCCTAATATGAATATTTGTTACTTATAGGATAACAATAACAAAAGTGGATTGTCAACCTGTTATTTGCTAATATATAAATTAGTTTCATAAAAGAAAACACAGAGGTGGTTAAGTTGGATATTGGAACAAAAATCCGTGCCTTACGAAACAGAAAAAAAATCACAATTGCCCAGATGTGTGAAGGAACAGGGCTTTCAAAAGGGTTTATAAGCAATGTAGAAAATAACAATACATCCCCTTCAATTAGTACATTAAGTACTATTGCAGAGTTTCTCGGGGTTCCACTCCCCTATTTATTATTAGAAAAGAAACAACATATGCGTGTTGTTCGCAAAGGGGCAAGAACTAATTCTTCTTTTCACAATTTAAAAATTGAACACCTGGCTTCAAGGGGGGGATTAAGAACTATGATCGTAGAATTTCCGCCTGGTGCATCTATCGGAGAACCACATTCACATGAGGGTGAGGAAAGTCATTTGGTCTTGAAAGGGAAAGTTCTT
The DNA here is from genome assembly GCF_057785455.1 of Mesobacillus sp. NCBI lineage: Bacteria > Bacillati > Bacillota > Bacilli > Caryophanales > Bacillaceae > Mesobacillus > Mesobacillus sp. The sequence continues at coordinate 100,510 of NZ_JBYNSB010000066.1, read as the reverse complement.
GCCGAACAAGGGGAGGACTCTTTTATCGTAGAAGAAGGAGATTCCTTCAGCTGGAACGCTAGTGTCCCCCACTTCGTGAAAAATATTGGAGAAGACAAAGCTGTAGTCTTTATCTCTATTTATGCTGATACTGAGTTGAAAGATGTATTATAGAGCCACTTATATGCTTTACCGTTTTACTTCGGGATTGAAGTGACATCAGTTTTATAAAGCGGATGTTTACCCTCGCACTCCTTTAGGAATCCCTCTCTCTCAGGATGAATACTGACATGGTGCTGGAGCTGATAAAAAATACTTCCCTTATTTATCTAAAATTCACAACATTAAAGCCAGTTAAGTGTTATCTTTACTGACTTTTTTAATAGTGCACAAAATTAATCCCTGCTAATTCGGTCCACCATGCAGATGGATATTGTATACTCCTTAAGCTTATTCCAGAATGAACTCAACCTTGGTTACATATTGAATTTAACTAGAATAACCAAGCTGAGTTTTCAGCCTGGCAGTTTTTAACTCTATTCATCTATTACCCGGAGCTGGCTTATCAACCCCTCTTACGTGATGCCTATGGCCATCTTCCTCCGTGGTATAAAAATCATAGTAATGAACATGCATGCCATTTCCTACCGGGATGGCCGGACTGGAATAAGCCTTATAATAATGGGTGTGGCCGTTTTCAAATACTACATATCCCTCTGTGTAGTGAATATGATTACTGCTATCTTGAGTAGGAATGGGAGGAGACGTGACATCAAGGCACTGATGGACGTGCCCTGCTTCTACTGAGGTATAATCAACTGATCCATGATTATGATGGGGCACAAAGCCATTTACAAAATCATCCTTTCCTACTTTCGCCATTTTCTCACCTCTTCTAGTATTACTGCCCTTGTTTTGCCTTCATTATTAAAATCCAATCTTTTTCCTCGGACATGAATCATTGCTTCCGCCTTAATAATCGGAAAGCAAAGGGTTATTACCTTCCGGATTTGGCATGAACGGAAGAGTCCAGTACTCCATTGGTGAAAATCCCTTTGCACCGCTGCGGTACTTACATGTACAGGCAGTAAAGACTTATTCAGTAGTGGTATTCCTCCCTTTTCAACACTTTCACGAAATCATTATATTTAATGACTGATGTAAATATGATTTCTCCAAGATAAATGATAAAAATGAAGACAGCAGGAGCATTCGGCCCCTGCTGTCTAAGTATTAAAAATCTAATGAAAACATCAAACCCATGTATAGAGCTGCTATAAACGAGATCCCAAGAATCAAATCCGTATTTATTGATTTTGAAGTTGGCAAAGCATGGACCTTTATCGGGCTGATATCAACTCTCTTATCTCTTTTGGTAACTTAATCAACTAGAAATCCCATTGTATTCTTCTTTAATCTCTTCTATAGTCTTAGCTAATTCTTCGCCCCAATAGTCATTAACTGTATGGAATACTACATTTCCTTTCTGATCAAGGAGTCCATATCCTCTAAAGGGAACATCTCCATTTTTCATATCAAACAGCTCCGTCATTTTCAGGTCCGGATCGGAAATGAAAGGCAAACTTTCTCCATACTCCTGGAGCAGCGCATTGTACAATTCTTTTTGCTGTTCTGGACTATCTCCGCTGATGATATACGCATTTACATCCAAGTTATCTAATACATCAAGATTTTTGTGCAACTCGACCAGTTGCTTTTGACAATGCGTTCAGGTGTATGTTGTCATGAAGAAAAACAGTGTTGGCTTGGCCTGAGGGAACGTGACATCTTCCCCATCTTGATTAAGCAATACCATATTATTTTCTAGTTTCGTTTTGCCGCACGCTGTTAAAACCAGTACTACTAACAGCATTGCTATTATTTTTCTTGTTTTCATGATATCTCCCATTTTCAGTAATTGTATTTTTTTCAACAAAAACATATAAATCAAAGCCTCTTTAGTTCCTCCGGATGATAGACATAGTTTTTCCTCAACTAAAACTAAAGATATATAGCTTTTAATAATCCCTATAAAAATAGGAACATTTATCACTTGGTTATTTTATTATACTTTGTTATCTTTTACAACTTGACGCTTTTGAAAATAAATCAGGCACATTTCCTAGTTAAAGAAAAGTGCCTGATGGTAGTAGAAGCTGCGGATTCTTTTTGTTTAATAGTACCTTTCGGACGCTCCTCCTGTAAAACCGAAAAAAGTGAAAATCTGCTTTAATTCGTTTTTTGTTTAGTCTTCAATCATGAAAATTCGTTCCGTCTGTCACTGCTTCCACGATGCCGGTACGTACTGTAAAATCGCCGAAGTGTTCACCTTCAAACCTCTCCCTGGCATAGCGTGCCATAAGCATCTGCAATTCTCTAAGGATTTCCTCTTCCCCGATGTTTTCACGGTACATTTTGCTTAGACGGCTTCCATCAAAGGATGCACCCAGATACATATTGTATTTGCCCGGTGCTTTGCCGATAAAAGCTATTTCTCCAAGGGTATGCCGCGCACAGCCATTAGGGCATCCGGTCATCCGGATGGTAATCTCCTCTTCCCGCAGCCCGTTTTGATCGACAATCTCATCGATTTTATCAATAAGGCGGGGCAAGTAACGCTCAGCTTCAGCCATTGCCAGGCCACAGGTTGGAAGGGCAACACATGCCATTGAATTTCTGCGCAGGGCAGAAACATATTTTCCATCCGTCAGTCCGTATTGTTCTATCAATTCTTCAATTTCTTGCTTTTTGCTTCTCGATACATTGGCAATAATGAGGTTCTGATTAGGAGTGAGCCTGAATTCCCCAGTATGCACTTTGGCAATTTCGCGCAAACCAGATTTTAGCCTGTAATTTTCAAAATCAGCTACGCGGCCTCCTTCAACAAACAGAGTAAAATGCCATTTCCCCTGGATTCCTTCCACCCAGCCATACCGATCGCCATTATTGTCAAACTGAAATGGCTTAGCTTCCTCAAGCTGAAATCCCAGGCGACTCTCGAGTTCTGCCTTCACCGTTTCCAGCCCCAGCCGATCAACAGTGTATTTGAAGCGGGCGTTTTTGCGTTCCGAACGGTTTCCATAGTCCCGCTGGATGGTTATCACTTTTTCTGCAACTGAATAGATCTGTTCCGGTCTGCAGAAGCCAATGATTTTGCCAAGCTGGGGATATGTCGCTTTGTCTCCATGCGACATTCCCATGCCTCCGCCGATTGCTACATTAAAACCAGTCAGCCTGCCTTCTTCCACGATTGCAATGAAGCCGAGGTCCTGTGAAAATACGTCGACATCATTGGAAGGCGGAACTGCAATCCCGATTTTGAATTTGCGGGGCAAGTAAGTTGGCCCGTACATTGGTTCGATTTCTTCCTTATCTGGTGTAAAGGCCACCTTTTCCCCGTCAAGCCAAAGTTCATGATACGCTGTCGTTTTCGGCAGCAAATCATCGCTAAGCCGTTTTGACCATTCATAAACTTCAGCGTGGATTTCTGATTGATAAGGGTTTGAGTTGCACATGACATTCCGGTTTACATCCCCGCATGCTGCAATCGTATCCATCAGGGAGGCATGAAGCTCCTGAATGGTACTTTTCATATTCCATTTTAAAATCCCGTGCATTTGGAACGTCTGCCGCGTAGTTAGTTTCAATGTACCGTTCCCATAATTATTGGAAAGATCATCAAGTGTAAGCCATTGCGAAGGAGTTGCTACACCGCCTGGCAGACGTACTCGCAGCATGAACTGGTACGCAGGCTCAAGCTTTTGCTTTTGCCGTTCATTGCGTAGATCCCTGTCATCCTGCAGATAGCTGCCGTGGAACTTCATTAGGCGGTTGTCGTCCTCAGTGATGCCGGCGCTAAGCGGTTCAAGCATCGATTCGGCGAGCGTGCCGCGTAAATAATTGCTTTCTTCCTTAATTCGCTCCACATCACTAGGCGGTCCGTCCGGAGCTTTTAATATTTGCTTCACCATATTTTAGAATTCTCCTTTCTTGTCAAAATCAATAGACATCGCGCTGATATCGTTTTTGCTGCTGCATATCAGCCAGATAGGTTTCTGCTTGTTCCAGGGTCATGCTGCCCTCTGCTTCGATGATTTTTATAAGTGTTTTATGGACATCATGGGCCATGTTTTTCTCATCGCCGCAAATGTAAACCGCTGCACCTTCTTCTAGCCATTTGAAAAGTTCCGCGCTGTTTTCAAGCATACGATGCTGTACATATACTTTTTCAGCTCGATCCCTGGAAAACGCAACATCCATCTTCGTCAGGACACCTTCTTTTAGCCATTTTTGCCATTCGGTCTGATAAAGGAAATCCGTCATAAAGTGCTGGTCGCCGAAGAAAAGCCAGGATTTCCCCTGCGCTCCTGTTTCTTCACGCTCCTGCATGAATGCACGGAACGGAGCAGCACCAGTGCCCGGGCCCACCATGATAATTGGCGTTGCAGGATCTTCTGGCAGCTTGAAATTGTCATTTTGCTGAACGTAAACCGCTACAGAATCTCCCGGTTTTACCCGTTCTGCACAATAAGTCGAACATACACCTTTCCTTTCACGTTCATGTGCCTCATACCGGACAGCACCAATGGTAAGGTGGACTTCATCCGGGTTCGCAGCAAGGCTGCTTGCAATCGAATAAAGGCGGGCCGGAATTTTCCGCAGAATTGAAACAAACTCCTGGGCTGAACTGCCCCAGACCCCATAATCCTGGACCAAATCGAGCAGGTCGCGTCCATACAGATAGGAGTTCAGCTTATCGGCATTCCCTTGTGCAGCAAGATCACGCAGTCCCTCGTCTGTTGTCAGCTGTGCTGCTTTTTCTAACAATGGTTTTGTTAAAACTGCAATTTCATATTGGCTGGTAAACGCCTCTTTTAAAGTGAGGGTCTCTCCCTGTTTATTCACCGTCACCCTTTCTTCTGGATTCCACGGCAAAATTTCCAGGAGCTTTCCCACAAGCACAGGATCGTTTTCAGGATAGATTCCGAGGCTGTCACCAGGCTCGTAAACAAGGCCTGAACCCTCAAGCGATAATTCGAGATGGCGTGTTTCTTTATTAGATCCACGGCCATTCAAATTGAGATTTTCAAGGACTTCTGCTCTGTATGGATTTGTCCTTGAATAAACCGTTTCGGCCACTTGCAGCGTTGAGGCCGCTTCCACCTGTGCATTAACGCCTTCCGCTTCATTTAAGTGATTGAGAACCCCTTCAATCCATTCAGCTGCCGGCTCATCATAATCAAGATCGCAGTCCACCCGTGGGTATAGACGCGTTCCGCCCAATTCTTCGAGCCTGCTATCAAATTCCTTTCCTGTCTGGCAAAAGAACTCATACGAACTGTCCCCAAGCGAAAGGACCGAATAGTGAAGTCCTCCTAGCTGAGGTGCACGCCTTCCATGAAGGTACTCATGGAAGGAGTGGGCATTATCCGGCGGGTCGCCTTCTCCATGAGTACTGACTAAGATAAGCAGATTTTGGACTTTCTTTAAATTGTTCGTTTTAAAATCACTCATTGATGAAACGTTTACCTGATATCCGTTTCCTTCAAGCGTCTTGCCTGCTTTTTTGGCAAGGGCTTGTGCGTTTCCAGTCTGTGACCCATAAAGAATCGTTACCTCTTTGGATCTGGCAGGTATTTTGGCAGCCCCGGCTGGATCATTTGCCAGTACTTCAGCAGTCCCTCCTGTAACGGTTAAATGGGCAGCGGCGAAATAACCGCTCAGCCATAGCTTTTGAGATTCAGATAAAGTTGGCAGAAGTTTATTAAGGAGATCCGCTTGCTCCTGGGTAAACGGGCTGTTCGTTGACTTAAGCTGCAAAAAAATCACCTCACAAAATGCATGTTTTTTCATAAATGTTAAATTGGGCATTGGTATTACCCAATTTGTTGTTGAAGCTATATCAAACTACTTTATCGGGGTATAATCTCCCGAAAGAACGATGTATTCTCCCGAACAACGTTCTTAATCTCCCAAAACTTCCTCATAATCGCGCCGTCATCCTATATTTGGTAAAAAACAACACTTCTGACTGGCCGGTGTAGCGGCAGGATGCTTCATAAATAGGCATTATTCACATTGCGCGCGAAATCACGATATCTTCAATAATCTGATGGCTGCTTAAAGGGGAGGTATGTATAATGTCTAAGCCATGCATTTTCAGCCTAGATATCTTTTGACTTATTTCAGCAAAAAGAAGCCCGGAGAATAACAGATAGGGAACAACAATAACTCTGCCGTCAGCATTTTGGGCAATGGCTTCAAGCCCTTCATCCAGTGTCGGCTTGGCAGCAGCTAAAAAGCACACAGATACATGGTCAATCCCCAGCCGCGTCTTAAGCCCTTCAGCTATGGCTGCAAAATCAGACTTAATCACTGGATCACTGCTTCCCCTTCCGACAATCAGCAGCCGGTCCTGCGACTTGACGCCGCCTATATTGTCAAGAACCAGTTCAGCAATACCATCAAGCATACTCTCCTGTAATCCGAATGGATCCTTAACATCTATACGAATATACGGGTATTTATCCTGTAAAGACGCAAGAATCTTAGGGATATCGTGTTTGATGTGCCCCGCAGCCAAAAGGAACAAAGGCACTACCGCGATTTCTTCAGCCCCTCTTTCCACACAGCGGGCAAAGCCTTCAGCGATTGACGGGTCAGTCAGCTCCAGAAAACTCACCTCCTGGATGGGGATGTCAATCCGGGCCATGACCCTTTGCACAAAAGCTATAGCCTCCCCTGCCCCTTTCTTCGATCTGGTTCCATGACCTATATAAAGAATGGCCTTCATGGATTAATCCTCCCTTCACTGTTATCCGTGGACAACCGGCAGATTAGGGGCAATTTCATCCTGAAACCAGTCCAATCGATCGTGCAGTCGTACAACTTCCCCGATTACAATCATGCTTGGATTCGAGATCTCCGCTTCTCTCACCTTTTCTACGATTGTCTCTAGCGTCCCAACAACGGTTTTCTGTTCGCTTAAAGTGCCCCAATGAATAAGGGCAATTGGCGTTTGCTCAGATTTACCGAAATGAATTAATTGACTTGCTATAGCCGGAAGCTGCGAAACGCCCATATAGACGCAAATTGTGTCAACTGCCTTAGCCAGATGGGACCACTGGTGTTCGGCAGCCACATCTCCTGCCTGATGGCCGGTAATGAAGGCGAAGCTTTTGCTTAAGGTTCGATGGGTGACCGGTATGCCTGCATAGGCTGTAGCAGCAATGCCGGAAGTAATGCCCGGCACGATCTCGAATGGAACATCATTCTTGCGGCATTCTTCTGCTTCTTCGCCGCCACGCCCAAATACAAAAGGATCTCCACCTTTCAACCGGACAATCTGGAGGCCTTTTTTTGCATATTTTACAAGGAAATGATTAATCGTTTCCTGTTTCATAGTGTGATAGTTTGGTAATTTACCGCAATAAACCAATTTTGCTCCTTCTTTTGCATGTTTCAATAGTTCAGGATTCACAAGCCTGTCATAGAGGATGACATCGGCATTTTGCAGACACCTCAACCCTTTCACTGTGATCAAATCAGGATCCCCAGGACCTGCTCCTACTAAATAAACCTTGCCGGCCATTGCTTCACACCCTTTCTACTGCTCGAGTTGGATTATGTTTCTGGCATGGAGGTAGCCAAGTATTTCTCCGACAGCCTCTTCCACTGACAGGAGTTCCGATCGAATGATGATTTCCGGATTTTCCGGTTCTTCATATGGAGAATGAATGCCCGTAAAATCCTTGATTTCCCCACGCCGGGCTTTTACATAAAGCTGCTTTGGATCACGGCGTTCACATTCTTCAAGCGGGCAGCTGACGAACACCTCGATAAACTCTCCTTCTTCAAAAAGCGACCGGACCTGATCGCGGTCAGCGCGGAAAGGGGAAATGAAAGCAGTTGTCACAATAGCCCCTCCATCGACAAATAACTTGGCTACCTCTCCAATCCGCCTGATGTTTTCTGTCCTGTCATGGTCGGAAAATCCTAAGTCCTTGTTCAGTCCATGGCGGATATTATCGCCATCCAGGACATATTCATTGATGCCCCTGCGGTACAATTCACTTGATACAGCATTGGCAATCGAAGACTTTCCCGAACCGGAAAGGCCGGTGAACCATAATACGCAGCTCCCGTGTCCATAATTGGCCTGTCGGTCTTGTTTTGTAACCGTTGCTGCATGCCAAGTAATATTAGTTGCCTTCGTCATTGTGTAACCTCCTTATACAGATTCCTTTTCCTTCATTCCGTCAATCAGCACTTCCACTACCTCTTTCCTGCTGAAAGTAGATGGCGGCAGCGTACCGGATCGCAGTAATTCCCTGACTTTTGTCCCCGACAGTATTACGCGGTCTTCCTTGCTGTGCGGGCATGTTTTATCAGAAGCCATCCCTTCACATTTATTGCAGTAGAAGCTATGTTCAAAGAATAATGGCTTTATGCCAAGCTCCTCTTCATTAAATTCATTAAAAATCAGTTGGGCATCATAGGTACCGTAGTAATTCCCGACGCCTGCGTGGTCACGTCCAACAATGAAATGCGTGCAGCCAAAGTTCTTGCGGGCGATGGCATGGAAGATTGCCTCTCTTGGACCTGCATAACGCATCGCCGCCGGATATACACCAAGGTGAACACGGTTTTCAGGGTAATAATTATCAAGAAGGACCCTGTAGCTTTTCAGCCGTATTTCGGCAGGTATATCATCTGACTTTGTTTCTCCGACTAGTGGATTGACAAACAGGCCATCAACGGTTTCCAGGGCCGCTTTTTGAATGTATTCATGAGCCCGGTGAATCGGATTCCTTGTCTGGAAGCCAACGACTGTCCGCCATCCCTTCTCTTCAAATAAAGACCTGGTTTCCTTCGGTTCCAGCCAGACATCCCCGAATACACCCTTTTCCGGCTTCTTAACAAGTGTAATCTGCCCTGCAACATATAAAGGCCCTCTTTCATAAAGTCTCCTGACTCCTGGATGGGCCAGCTCATGAGTTCTGTAGACCTCGATTGCCTCCCTGTCCAGATCAGGCTCAAACCATTCAGTTACTTCAATGACACCATATACCTCTTTGTCAAAAACAAGCTTTATTTTTTCTCCGGCAGCAAGTGTGTCTGCGGTTTCCCTGGAAACGGGAAGTGTTACGGGTATCGGCCAGACCGTACCATCAGACAGGCGCATTCTATCCACAACTGATTCGTAATCCTCCTTGCCAAGGAACCCTGTAAGCGGACTGAAAAGTCCAACCCCAATCAGTTCAAGGTCACTTAAAGCGATGGCATCAATTTCAATTTCCTTTTTGATTTTTGTTAACTCATAGGCTGGGTCAAAAGCCTGAACAAGCTTTCCCCCATGAGGTTTTGGCAAATATGACAAATTAATCAATTCCCTTCTTCACTTTATTTTTACTGTCTCCTGCTGCACATTGATCCGCGAAGTCTGCCTTTTCATCAGGGAAAGGATCCCAAAAACAGAAACGACAACCCCGGCCATGGCAACAATTGAATAGACATTTTGCTCAATGATTAATTGAATCAGTACATAAGACATGATCATTGATAAAACTGGAGAAACAATCCAAATAGTCAGCATCCTGACAACAATATCTTTTTTCAAAACCTTAATGCCATCCTTGGTGTATCCAATTCCAATGATGGAAGAAGTGGTAATCTGCGTAAGCGGGACAGGAATGCCGAATACTGATGCCAGGGCCACAATCATGGCTCCAGTTCCAGAAATTATGCAGCCTTCTTCAAGTTTGAGCTTTGTAATTTTCTTCCCGTTTGTTTCCAGTACACGCCGCCCAAAGAGGAGAACTCCAAAAGCCACAAACAGCCCGCCCCAGAAAATTCCGCTTCCTGTTGATAAAATGCCTGCACCCACCAGTGGGCCAACCGCATTGGCCACATTGTTCATTCCGGCTGAAAAGGCCTCGAAAAGACCCATAAATACGACCAGCACCGACAAAATCGGAATGGCTTTAGGCGCTTCTGCCAATCTTTTAATCCGTTTGGTTTTTAATAGAGCTGAAGCAAAAATGGCTACTGCAAAGGCAAGAATCGGTGTCAGGAGCCAAAAAAGCATGATCCAAAGAAGTTTGCCGACAAAAACAGATTGATAGACAAGGCCTGCACCGACGACAGAGCCGACAGCAACTTCACTGGTTGAAAGCGGAATGCCAAAAATATTTGCCAAAAACAAGGACAATGAGGCTGAAGAGATAACGATTAATGCAATTTTCACAGTAAATGTGCTCTCCGGAACAATCCCGCTTCCTATCGTCTTGACGACTTCACCTCCGCCCAGCCAGGCCCCAAGAAATACAGCGATACTGCAAAGAAGTAATCCCAATCCTTTTTTGACGACCCCTGAACCATATGAGATGCCCATCGAGGCAGCCGCACCGCTTCCGCCTATGTTCATGGCAAAAAATAAACCTAAAAGAATTGCTATAGTTATTAGCAAAACAAATGCCTCCTTTAACGGGTATGAAGCCCACACTCCGTCTTGCCGCTTCCCGACCAGCGACCGGCCCGAGAATCACCATCAGCATGGACCTGCTTTGTACAAGGCAGGCAGCCAATGCTTGGATAATGGTGATCATGCAGGGAATTGTATGGAAGCTCATTTTCACGGATATAATTCCAAACATCATCCCATGACCAATGAATCAGTGGACAAATCTTTATATTTTGGAATTTTTCATCCTTGTTGATAAAGTTTGTGTTTGCCCTTGTTGGTGACTGTTCCCTGCGCAGCCCGGATATCCATGCTTGTTTTGCAGTAAGGGTCTTCTGCAGAGGAATGACTTTGCGGATATTGCAGCACTGATTGGGATCCCTTAGCCAAAGTGCCGACCCATACTGTGCAGCTTGTTCTTCAAGGCTGAACTCTGGTTCCTTTTTCTCAACTCTTAATGCCGGAAAGCGAGCTTGAATTTTTTCAATAACCTCATAGGTTTCCGGAAAATGAAGAGCTGTATCGAGGAAGACTATATGTGCATCTGGCTTTATTTGCTGAATGAGATCAATTAATACAATCGCTTCTGCACCGAAGCTGGAAGCATAGACAATCTCTTCTTGAGGGTAGGCGCTGTACGCCCACTCCAACACCGAATGCGCCCCTTTTGTCTCATCATCGAAAGTGAAATTACCGGAAATTTGATTCCATTTTTGATAAGTTACTGCAGCGGACATCCCTGCAAACCTCCCATTCTCAATAAAAAAAGGCAGCCTCCCATCATTAGATGGAGACCGCCTCTAGTTTTCTAGTCAGCGATTTTTATTTTGTTGGAGACGAACCTTTTCGTTTTTCTCAATTTGGACAATCTTTCCATCCTGGACAACCAAGGTGATTGAACCAAATTTTAATGTTTTCAGCATATTCTCAAGATGTTCAAATAGTTCTTCCTTTTCTCCTGCATTCAAGCGGTTCGCGCCCCCTTATCGTTAAAAACTTACCAGGAACGTAATGCTGTTGTTGGAATAATTAAATCCCTGCCTGAATCGCAAAAGTACTGTTCCAGGTTTCTGTAACCCAAATTCATTGGGAATGATTTATTGGATTAAATCCTACCATGCCGATAGGAATTATGCAAATAAAAAAATAAAAAATTCTAAAATTATTACCAAAGTTCTATTTTAATCCTGCCCTCTAAAACTCCCCTTCCAAAGAAAAGAAGACTGCCAACTATATTGACAGCCTTCATTAAAAGATTCCACATTCTACTCTTCAAACAGCCTGAGAAAACCGTTTCTTTCAGCAAATGAATTTTTATATTTTTCATCAAGTACCTGCTTGTACATGCTTTGTTTTTTCTCCCTGGGAAAAGCGCTATTTTTTATCTTCATCCGTGCTTCATATAAAAATTCTAAATACTCCTCAAACGATTCATCAAATATTTCCTTCAGATCATCCCGGATTTTTTTTGCCAAAGTGGGGCTTGCCCCCCCTGTAGCTACACTGATTTGCAGTTTTCCTCTGGTCAAGGTTGCCGGAATATGAAAATTGCCTATTTCCGAATCTGAGACCACATTGACAAGCTTCGTATCCTTTATATTCTCATATATTTCCCTGTTAATGGTCTGATCATTTGTAGCAGCAATGATCAAGTAAGCATCTTTGTAATCGGCATCTTCAATTTCCTTTTGCAGGACATCAATTTTTCCGTCTTCGTACAACTTTTCAATTTCAGGGATGATAATGGGACTGACAACCGTGACCTTAGCTTTTGCCTGAATAAGAGAGACCAGCTTGAAATATGCGATTTTTCCGCCCCCTGCCACAACACACGGCTTGCCTTCAATTTTTAGTGAGATTGGATACATTGTAATTCTCCCCTTCTCTGGTAATACTCTATTAACTGGATAAAAAATAGCGATGTTCGGATGCATGTAAGTATATCTCTATCTTCAAGTGTATTCCATGATGGATATTTACGGAATTAACTGCAGTCGCCTTCAGCAGAAGGAAATTGAATTTGTTAATAAATAATACTATAAAATTGTGGAAGGCTAACATAAACATTAGAAATAAGTGGGTGTATGCCATGGAAGATAAATCAAAGATCCGTCTTACCTCTGCTGAAATTTCAGTTTTGTGGACTCAGTACATAAATGATTCGGCTTCAATTTGTATGATTAAACACTTTTTAGAAAAAGTGGAGGATGAGGAGGTTCGTCCTGTTATTGAGTTTGCATTGAATGGTTCCAAAAAGAATATCAGTTTCTTAACTGATTTTTTTAAGATGGAAAAATTCCCTGTGCCGGTCGGTTTCACCCGGAAGGATGTAAACCCGGATGCCCCAAGGCTTTTTTCGGACACTTTTGTTTTAATGTATTTAAGGAATATGTCAGTCCTGGGGATGGCTTCTGCAGGGATGGCTTTGGGATTTGCCACAAGACCGGATGTTGTGGATTTTTTCAAGCGCGTAAGTCAAACGGCGATTGGTTTACAGGACTTAACAAGAGCTTTGATGCTAAAACAAGGAACGTATATTAAATCTCCGTATGTGACACTTCCGGATAAGGTCGATTTTGTTCAAAAGCAAAAATTCCTGGCTGGTTTTTTAGGAGAAGTCAGGCCATTAACCGTCCAGGAAATCACCATGCTATTTAACAACGTCCAGACTAATGCAATTGGTAAAACCCTCATCACCGGATTTGCCCAAACAGCACAGAAGAAAGAAGTTAAACAGTACATGATGAGAGGGAAACAGATTGCTCAAAAGCACATCGATTTATTCAGTGATAAATTAAAGAAAGAAGACCTTCCAGCACCGATGATTTGGGATGCAGCCCTGTCTGACTCGACAGTGCAAGTGTTCTCGGATAAGCTGATGATGTTCCATATAGCATCGATGAATGCAGCTGGAATCGGGAATTATGGTACTTCGATGTCAGGAAGCCCGCGAAGGGACCTCGGTCTCCTTTATGCATCCTTGATCCCTGAAGTGGCATTCTACGCAGAAGATGGCGCGAACATCATGATTAAAAACTCCTGGATGGAGGAACCTCCCCAGACGGATGACCGGAATCAATTAATAAAGGGTGATTAACGTTCCCCCTTAATCTTTTCATGGGTGACCTATCAAGCAATAAAAACCATTAAATACAAAAACCAACTCCAAGGTATGAGTTGGTTTTTGTTATTTTGGTGACCCAGGAGGATAGTAATATGGCGGAACTTTAAGCCATCCTCTTTTACGCATGAGTGTTTTTAATGTTGTTCCAAACACAGCCCATTCAAGATAGAATTGCAGCCACATTGTCCCGACATCATTTCTGACAGAGTCAGCTTGTCCTTTTGAACACGCCTGCAAACATGTAACTAACTTAAATGCGACACCATTTGCGAGTTCATCATCGGTTAACTTTACCCCTAAAGGAATATCATTCGGGTTTGAATTTGGTTTCGCTGAAGTTGCATCGGGCAGGGGGATGCCCTCTTTTTTCATAAATGCATTTAACTTTTGCACTTGTGATTCACATATTCTAATTACATCATTCAGCATTTCTCTGACTTCATCATCGGTTGTCGTGTTTAATCCTGTTTCCTCATAACGTATGAATTCCACCATTAAGGTTAAATAGGTCCAACAGTCACCGGCTTCAATGATATGTAACGGAGATTTTGGTTCGTTAGTTGTATCAATTGATATTTTTAGCATATTCCAAATTGCTTCAAAAGGATTTGACATTTAATACCTCCTCCTTATTATCATTCCTAAATTTTGTGTAAAAAATGTATTAACTAAAAGCTCAAAAATTAAATAATTGAACCTATTTCACCTCATTAGTCAACAGCATTTTATTGCAAAGCCTTCTTAAATATACCGTTTAGAAGAAGGTAATTACCTGCCCATCACCTTCATACTGATGTTTTTTCAAATATTGTTATATATTGGTTAACTGATTTTCTGTTAGGACAGATTCAGTATTTAAATTTTTCACTCTCTGCAAGGAGAACTCATTCATAGAGTAATCAGATTCGCAATAATTGTTCCTTGCAAAAACATAGCCTCACTCCTCAAAATTCTGCATATTGCAAGTTTCCCCAGCAATCAGATACTGCATGCAGTACCTTTTCATAGATATATACAAATAAAAGAACCTTGCATCGCAAAGTTCTCATAACGATTTTAAGCAGTTATATGTTTACGGCTTAAGAATAACCTTTATACAATTATCAGTCCTCGTATCGAAAACCTCATATCCATGTTTCGCTTTATCCAGTGGAAGGACATGGGTGATCACATCTCCTATATCAACCTTGCCTTCTGATATCAGGTTATATAGAAATGGCATATACGGAATAACAGGTGCCTGACCAGTTTTTATGTCAACATTTCTTTGGAAGATATCTCCCAGCGGGAAGCCATTATAACGCCCGCCATAAACACCTGTAATCTGGATTGTCCCAGCTTTGCGCACTGCCTGCGAAGCGATCACAATTCCGCCCATGGCTCCGCCGTGCAGTTTCATTCCGGATGCCAGGTATTCAAGTGGTGTCATTTTACCGCTCATACCGGTACAGTCAATGACAATATCAGCTCCCCCTTGAGTGATTTCCTTTAAATACTCCCCGACATTTTCATGTTCTTCAAAGTTTACGGTTTCTACTTTGTTGGTCCTTTTTGCGTGTGCTAATCGGTAATTGATATAGTCTACAGCAATAACTCGCTTTGCACCTTTAAACCAGGCAAATTTCTGGGCAAGCAGGCCAACCGGGCCACACCCCAATACGATCACAGTGTCACCGGGTTTCACACCAGAATGGTCTACACTCCAATAGGCAGTCGAAGCTGCATCTGCCAGTAAAACCAATTTCTCATCCTCTACTTCACAGTTCTCGGGGATTTTAAAAGGAGTAAAATTACCGAACGGAACCCGCATATATTCGGCTTGTCCACCGGCATACCCGCCGGTAGTCTCGGAGTATCCGAAAAATCCTCCCATCTCACCATGAGGGTTGGAATTATCACATTGGCTTGTTAAGTCGTGATTACAGTACCAGCAGTGTCCGCAGCTAACATTGAAAGGGATGATAACCCGATCCCCTTTTTTCAGATTAGTGACCTCAGGCCCTACTTCTTCAACAATCCCCATCGGTTCATGTCCGATTACATAGTCTGTCGGCAGATTGGGAATCTGTTGATGGAGCAAATGCAAATCGGAGCCGCAAATCGCGGAGGAGGTTACTTTGATGATAATATCATCAGCATTTTTTATGCTTGGGTCTTTTACTTCTTTAACCTGGACATTTTTACTCCCCTGATATGTAACAGCCTTCATCTTCATTACCTCCTTTATTTATTTATTTATTTATTAGGGGTTGCAAACAGCCCTAGTCTGTCAGTGTCTCTTGGGAAAATATCCATGCCGGCTATCATCAAGGCATTATCGGCTGATTTCAAATCCAATTCAACCTGTTTCCCTATATCATGCGGATACAGCCAGCCTTTCTTCAGCATCATTCCTGAGATTTCGGCGTGCAAATCGATCGATAATTCCATCTGTCGGTATAATGCTTCCCGCAGCTTTGGATTTGCTGTTTCCGTTAACGCGATGGCATACGTATGGATACCAGTTTTTACTGAAAGCAAAAATTCAAGTGCAATTCCCGAATCTGCCATCTCTGGCATATGTTCGGCACCCTGAGGATCCAAATAGTCCATTTCCAAGTCTTATTCACCTCTTTCGAAATAATTTGTCCTTGCCCCTTTGTAGAATTCTTTAAGCTCATTGATTGCAGCAATGGATAATTGTACTTCCTTTTCCATTAAGGCTTTTAAATCATTATCAAAACATAATCCTTGCATAAGCTTAGACTTCAATAAGCTGACAGTTTTAAAATTTAAAATCTCATGCGTTTCCATGGTCTCATGTAATGCCAGGGTTTCTTTTTCCATAAAGGCACCTCCCACAATAAGTATAATTTCTCTATTTCAATAGGTAATCATCCAGCCAAATAGTAGCATTAGTGGTGCTGTTTTATATGGATAGTGTTTGATTCAATGACAAATGATAAAGAAAGTTTTAGGAAGATAGGAGAGAGGGACAATGACAAAATATTTAGGATTGCACGAAACACTCGAGACACTTGAAATCATGGCTTTCCAAAGTGTTGCGGCCACAAAGGCTTTGACAATGAGCAAAGTACTTGCCGATGGAGATCTTAAGGACATTTTGACAGGCCATTATGATTCTGGGACACAGGGACTGGAGCGACTCCGGACGTACATAACAAACCGGGAGGAGGAACAGGAACAAAATGTCTAATATCATTCAGGGTTTAGCAGATATGGTAGGAATGACAGAGCGGGTGATTGCCTCCGATTTCTTGATTTCTTCAAAGTCGGCAGTCAGGAATCTTGCTTTCGCTATTACCGAAACGGCAACACCTGAATTGAGGGCCGCCCTTCGGGAAGAGCTTAAGACTGCAGTTGAGACTCATGCCAGGATAACGGATTATATGGTGGCTAGCGGGTATTATCACCCCCATCATCTTGGTGAAGATCTCAATGTAAGATTGCAGGATGTTGATACTGCGTTGAATCTCAAATAAATTATAGGGAATCAAAAATCATAATGCTTTATTAAGGGTGTCGTTCCATAGCGTGGTATGTATCCCAAAAAATTCAAGAAGACCCTTGCAAATGCAAGGGTCTTCTCTTAGATTTTAAGGATTGGTTGACCATAATCCTGCTGTTTTCACCAGTACTCTTGGATGAAGCTTCAAACCTGCCACAAGAAGGTCTGCTAAATCCTCTGGCTGCATGACATTGTCAGGGTTTCCGCTGATCAGATTGCTTTCGACCGCCAGATCAGTTGCAACTGTGCTTGGGGTCAAAGCAGTTACACGGACATTATGTTTCCTGACTTCAAGCATCAGGGATTCTGTCAAGCCAAGGACCGCAAATTTAGAAGCGGAATAAGCACTTGTGACTGGTGCTCCTTTTTGGCCTGCAGTGGAGGATATGTTCACAATATCTCCGGATTTTCTTTCGATCATTTCAGGTAAAACAGCTCTTGTCACGTTGTACACGCCCATCAGGTTGACGCGAACAATTTTTTCCCATTCTTCTGGTGATAAATCCAGGAAGCCTCCAAATTTTGCGATCCCTGCATTGTTGACTAAAATATCAATCGCCCCAAGGTCGGATTTGATATGTTCAACTGCGTGCTGTACCGCATCGAGGTCAGATACATCTGCTGATGCAGCGGAAATATTTACATCATATTCATCGAGTTCTTCTGTTAATTTTTCAAGATTGGATAGAGTCAAACCAATCAAACCAAGATTGACGCCTTCTTTTGCCAAAGCGGTCGCAACCGCACGTCCAATTCCTCTGCCTGCTCCTGTAACTATGGCTGTTTTTCCTTTAAGTGAAATCATGGTATCATCCCTTCAAAAAACTAATATCTAAAGACTGCCCGTAAATTAGCAGTCTTTCGTATTGAATTATTATTCAAGATTGGCATGCTTGCCATACATCTTGTTTGAGTCCAGACCTTTTTTCTCCATGAATCTGAGAATGACTGCATCGTAAAAAAGCAGAAGTGTCTGTTCAAACAGTGAACCCATTGGCTGGATGGTTTTGTAGTCACTTTCTGATTGATCCTTTGGCGAGCCAGGCAGCTTAACAACGATATCGGCTATTTGCCCAATCGTCGATTCTGGGGAAATTGTGACGGCTGCGATGGTACCACCAATGCTCTTAGCCTTATCAGCAATCGATACCAGGCTTTTGGTTTCTCCTGATCCAGATCCGATGATCAAAATATCTTCTTTTTCGAAGCCTGGGGTGATTGTCTCACCAATGACATGTGCACTAATCCCCATATGCATCATTCGCATCGCAAAGGATTTTGCCATAAAGCCCGATCTCCCGGCACCGGCAACAAATACCTTTTTTGATTCAAGGATGCCATTGACAAGTTTTTCTGCGGCATCGTCTGAAATAAAATCTGCTGAAGAGTTAAGCTCTTGTAAAATTTCAGAAAGGTATTGGGAAGTCTGCATTCAAATCTTACCCTTGCTGAAGCATTTGCTTCATTTGTTCTGCCGCTGCTTTTTTATCTTCATGACCTGTGATGCCGCCGCCGACAATGACAAGATCAGGCTGGGCTTTGATTACCTCTGGCAGTGTATCAAGCTTAATTCCCCCAGCTATCGCTGTTTTCGCTTTCTTGACTACGCTTTTAATCGTCTGAAGATCCTCGAATGAATTCTTCCCTACTGCTTGCAGGTCATAGCCTGTATGGACACAAATATAATCAACGCCCAACTCATCTAATTCTTTGGCACGGCCAGCAAGGTCCTTAACGGCAATCATGTCGACAAGGATTTTTTTACCCTGCTTTTGCGCTTCCTCGACAGCACCTTTAATGGACATATCTTCAGCAGCTCCAAGGATCGTGACGATATCTGCACCCGCTTCTGATGCTTTCATTACTTCATATCCAGCAGCGTCCATGATTTTAAGGTCAGCTAAAACCTTGAGATTAGGAAATGCTTCTTTTACTGCCTTTACAGCATGAAGTCCTTCATTAATGACAACCGGTGTACCGATTTCAACGATATCGATATGCTCCTCAACTTCTTTTACCAATTCGATTGCTTCTGGAATGTTAACCAAGTCCAATGCCAATTGTAATTCCATCTATATTTCACTCCCTGAATTTTGTGTTGGTGCACAGTTGTAAACTACCCTACTGTGCATGTTTCCTCCATGCCAAGTGTAACCATTTTTCCGGCATAGATGTAAGTATACCCGGTATGTTTTATTGATGAAAGTACGCACTTTTTTCTTACATAGTGACAAAAAGTATACTAAGTGATATTCTATGTTGAAATGAGGTGAAACCAAATGGCGAGAATGGATTCGAAAACATTTAATTGTGAAAAAGAGCTGACTCTTGCTGTCATTGGCGGCAAGTGGAAGATGCTGATTCTGTGGCATCTTGGAAAAGAAGGGACAAAGCGATTCGGGGAGTTGAAGGCACTCATGCCAGGCATAACACAAAGAATGCTGGTTAATCAGCTTCGCGAGCTGGAAGAGGACCTCATTGTCGAGCGAAAAGTTTATCCGGTCGTTCCTCCAAAAGTGGAATATTCTCTGACAAAGCAAGGGGAGAGCTTGATGCCCATCCTTGATTCAATGTATCAATGGGGAAAGAATTACATGCAGAATGTACTCGAAACTGCGGACAAAGAAGAAGCGTCTCAATAAATCTCTGCCACAAGTGAATACGCTTGTGGTTTTTTAATTACTGCCTGTTAAACACACCTTTGAAAGCGGAAATAAACTTAGCTGGTTAGACAGTAAAGGTGGCGCTGTTAGTAAACACTCATTTAGTGGCTGCTGTATATTTTTTGCTGTATCCTTATTTGGATTCAAAGATTGATTTTACCTGGATATTCCCACAGCCCCAGCTGGCCTTTCGCAGGGATGTATTCCTTCAGTTCGATCATGTCTTCGACTTCCCATGCAAAACAGCCCACCCTGTAATCACCCAATAGAAAGTCGTTGCCTGATACAATCCGATCATCTTCCAGTACCGCCCACGTTTGGTTATTTTCAACGACCCTTATACAGTTTTTCAGCCTGCAGGCTCCAATAATGACACCTGTCGGCAGGTTATCAGCTGAATAGCCATGCTTACCGAGCAACTCCTGTATTTTTATAGTTACACATGCAGCCTTATCAATTTTTTTACTGGTGTGGATGGCCATTTGCCCTCGGTATTTGGTCCTCCATGATCTTGTTTCATATTTGACCTCCCCGAGAACAAACAGACTTGCCCAGGGCTGGATCATCGATAGCACTTTCATTTTATTTGCCTCCAATTAAAACCTAGATGATGATAGAGTTTCCCTGTATGAAGAAAATATAAACGAAACCTCATTATGAGGCCTGTTTCTTGCTTTGTGTGTTCATAAAAAGACCCTTTTCAAAAACTATGTTGCTATTCTATATGCTTTTTAAATCTCCTTCTAACTGTTTTTTTCAAAGAAGGCTTTGCAATAAAAAGCTGTTGATTTTCGTTCCAGGCGCTTCACTTTCCTCTGAAAAATTATGAAAAAGCCCAACTGCCGGCTTTTTCAAGGGCAAATTTTTCTTGGGGCGTGCGGTGAGCCTCCTCGTCGCTTTGCTCCTGCGGGGTAAAATGGCCCCTTCATTCGGGCCATTTCTACCTAGGTCTCACCTGTCCCGCTTCATCCCGAAGGAGTCTGCGCGCTTTCCACTACAATCAACAGGATCATAATTCAACATAGGTGTAAGCAACAATCTTTGCGAAAACAGACTTAAAAAAAGACCTTTGCATGTGCAAGGGTCTTGGAAATAGGCCTTTAACTTACAAGCCCTGCCTTTCAATCAGACGCTTGCTGGTTTATATTCATACCAGGCGGCATGATTATTTGTTTACCTTTTTCTGTGCTTTCAATGCTTTCTTTTCAAAACCATTTCCTCTTTCTTCTGCAAACTCTACATCTGCTTTTGGCATCGCCTTATTATTTTCAGGTTTATGTTTAGCCATAAGATCACCACCCTTTTCGTTCACGACAATCCTTTTTAAGATGTCCACAATCCCATCAAAAGACAGGATATCTTGTCGACATCAACAGTTTTAGTGTGTGTTCTTTTTTTATGGCTATGCTTCATAGGAATTCATTTTTCTACTGATCGTTTTAGCATCAGAAATAACCTCTTCAATCAAAGTCTTAGCAGTTTGCCTTTTGGCAAGCGTGGGACTTTGCCCCGACCAAAGTGACATGAAATCCGGGTTATTTTGAGAGGAAGAAGCTTTCCTGATAGGTTGTGTGAGTGTATTTTGGACTGGGAATCGCGGATAAGATACATCATTTTTATCCATTTCTTCGATAAAGCGGTTTTTTATCCCTCTTGCCCATTTTCCGGAAAAAGAATTAGTCAAGACCAATTGATCTTCCTGGGCATTAAGAATACCTTCTTTATGAAGTTCATGTGCTCCGCTCTCTTCGCATGTTAAAAAAGCTGTTCCCATTTGCACACCTTTTGCCCCTAAGCAAAGGGATGCCATCAATCCTCTTCCATCCATAATTCCTCCGGCAGAGATAACAGGGATTCTGACCTGGTCTACAACCTGCGGGATTAACGACACTAAGCCTATAAGGCTCTCTCTGTCTCCAGTGAGAAAGTTCCCTCGATGGCCGCCCGCTTCTGTACCCTGCACGACAACTGCATCCATTCCAATCTTTTCAATTTCGATTGCCTCTCTTACCGTGGTTGCCGTTCCTATTAGAATCATGTGATGTGCCTTAAGCTCTCTGATCATTTGATCTGAGGGAAGTCCAAATGTAAAAGAACAGACTGGGACTTTTTCCTCGACAATAACTTGAATAAGTTCATTGAATGACTCTAAATAATGATGGTACTCAGGGACCTCGGGGTTTTGTTCTAGAGTCACATTCAATTCTTCCTCAATAGGTTTCAGGACTTTTTTAGAAGCGATAATTTCATTCTGTGAAACAGTAAATTCTTCGGGAACGAATAGATTGATCCCGAATGGTCTGTTAGTAAGCTGTTTGATTTCCCTGATTTGTTCCCTTGTCTGTTCAGGAGTCATATAGCCTGCACCAATCATCCCCAGACCACCGGAATTGGAGACCTCTGAGACTAATTCGGAAGTCGTGACCCCTCCCGCCATTGGTGCTTGTATGATTGGATAATCAATCAGCAATAGCTCGGTCAGTTCATTTTTAAGCATTGAATTCGCCTCCTCGCAGATTTTGTTTGTCTTTACTTAATCAATTCTTTACCGATCAATCGAGTTCCTTTTCTTTTGGGTATGTGAATTTTGTTGTAAAAATGAAGAAAGGCTGCCAAAGCAGCCTTTTCCTTATATATCATAATTTATATCGCTACACTTGTTACTTTTTTATACTCAGGTTTCCACATTGCTTCTGCGATCGCTTCCTCTACATTTTGAATGTCAGCGCCTGCTATCCCTTCGGCAATTGCGGCTTTGGCTACTTCGATGGCTACATATTCTGATACCTCGCCTAATTTATTGATGGACGGCAGGAGAGGTGCACCCGGGGTATGGCTGTACGACATATCGGCAACTGCATTAGCGGCTGCAGCAAGCATTCCTTTAGAAATGATTCTTGCTTTGGAAACGATTGCTCCAAGGCCTAATCCCGGGAATACAAATGCATTGTTTGACTGGCCGATTTCATAACTGACTCCATTGTAATCAACATTTTTAAACGGGCTGCCAGTTGCAATCAGCACCCTGCCTTCAGTCCATTGAATCAAATCTGCGGGCACTGCCTCTGCCAGTGCTGTTGGATTTGACATTGGCATGATGATTGGACGTTCTGCGTGCCTTGCCATTTCTTTAACTATTTCCTTTGAAAAAGCCCCGGCCTGTCCAGAGGTTCCAATCAAAATCGTTGGCTTCACTTTCTTGATGACTTCCATCAATGGAATGATGCCGTCTTCAGTACGCTCCCATTTTGTTACTTCTTCCTTTTTCCGTGTATAAGGCTTTTGGAAGTTAAGGACATCCTCAACTTCATCAGTTAACAATCCCCGGTAATCAACTGCCCAGAAACGGTCATACGCCTCTTCCCTTGATAATCCTTCCATCATCATCGCTTCAGCTATTTGATCGGCATTGCCAATCCCGGCTGCGCCAGGACCGAAAACAACGATTCGCTGATCCTTCAATGATTCACCTGATACCTTGAGCGCTGACATAACTGCTGCAAGCGTTACTGCTCCAGTCCCCTGGATATCATCATTGAACGTAAGGATTTCATCCCCGTATTTTTCCATGATATTGCGTGCATTCACATTTCCGAGGTCTTCCCAGTGAATCAGCACTTCAGGGAAGAATTTTCGAGCAGCACCAACGAACAAGTCGATAAACTCATCATAGCGTTCACCTCTGACTCGCGGAAACTTGTTGCCAATATAAAATGGATCATCAATCAATGACTGGTTGTTAGTCCCGACATCCAGTACGACCGGCAGGACACGGCTTGGGTCGATTCCTGCAGCTGCCGTATAAACAGCCAGTTTGCCAATGGCAATATTGATTCCCCCTACTCCCTGGTCGCCAATTCCAAGGATGCTCTCCGAATCGGTAACTACGATCAAATCAATCCCGTTCTTTGGCTGTCCAAGATTCATAAAAGCTGTTTCGATTCCCTGCGGATCTTCAATCGATAAATACATGCCGCCAGGACGGCGATAAACATGGGAGTATTGCTCAATTGCTTCCCCCACGGTAGGTGTGTAAATGATTGGAAGCATCTCGCTTAAGTGTTCCTTCAGCAAACTGTAAAAAAGCACGACATTGCGGTTATATAAGTCATACAGAAGCCCATTTTTAAATAAATTGGTCGTCCTCGCGGAGTATTGCTCATATACCCTTTTCGTCTGTTCTTCGAGGGTGAGAACATGGGGCGGCAATAGGCCTTCCAAACCAAGCTCTTCCCTTTCTTTTTTTGTAAAAGCTACCCCTTTATTCAAAAAAGGATTGGTAAGAATCTCTTTCCCTTTTAAAGTAGTCTGAATCACCTTTGTATGATCTAAAGCTGCCATGAATCTTCCTTCTTTCCTTTTGCCAGATTAATAAATTTATGAATTACTAAAGCAGGCAGCGTATCAGGCTGCCTGCTTAAAATTGAAATACTTTAATGAAGCTTAAGCGGAAACCTTACTCTGGGCTGCCTCTTTCACAGGATTGAATTCCCCTTCAGTTTTTGAAATTACGACAGTAGCAACGCCATTTCCAATAAGGTTCGTAATTGCACGAGCTTCTGACATGAAGCGGTCTACTCCTAGGATAAGGGCCATTCCTTCAACAGGTATGGATGGGAACACCGCCAGTGTTGCTGCAAGTGTTACGAAGCCTGATCCAGTTACTCCGGCTGCCCCTTTTGAAGTCAGCATCAGAACACCGAGAAGTGTAATCTGCTGCCAGAGGCTTAGGTCGACACCATAGGCCTGGGCAATGAATAATG
Organism: Mesobacillus sp.; assembly: GCF_057785455.1. Taxonomy (NCBI): domain Bacteria; kingdom Bacillati; phylum Bacillota; class Bacilli; order Caryophanales; family Bacillaceae; genus Mesobacillus; species Mesobacillus sp. The sequence goes on along the minus strand of NZ_JBYNSB010000066.1, from coordinate 76,011 downwards.
CCGCCATCGATAGATAAATCGATGTTCCATCAAGATTGAAGGAATATCCTGTTGGAAGAACTAGTCCTACTACAGGCTTTGAACAGCCGTATTTCTCAAGCTTTTCCATCATTTTCGGAAGAGCTGCCTCTGATGATGATGTTCCAATTACGAGAAGGATTTCTTCTTTGATATAAGCGATGAATTTAAAGATGCTGAAACCGTAAAGCTTAGCAATACCTCCAAGTACAAGGACAATAAAGAGAGCCATTGTCAGGTAGACTGAGCCCATCAATTTGCCAAGGTACACTAGCGAGCTGATCCCAAATTCGCCTATTGTATAGGCCATCGCTCCGAACGCAGCAAGTGGAGACAACTTCATGATGATATTAACAATTCCGAAGAAGACATCGGCAACTTTTTCAAAGAACTCAAGGACTGGTTTACCCTTTTTGCCTATATGTGCGAGTGATGCCCCAAATAGTACAGCAAGCAGCAGTACTGGCAGGAGCTGTCCGCCTGTAAATGCGCCTATGAAGCTGTCAGGTACGATTGAAAGAACAAAATCCATGAATCCGTGGCTTGTTTCCTCCGCAGCCTTTGTATACTGTGATACATCGCCTTTTCCTGCTGAGGCATCAATGCCTTTCCCGGCTTTGATCACATTCGCGACTAAGATTCCGATAGCAAGGGCAATCGTGGAAACGATTTCAAAATAGAGCAAGGCTTTGCCCCCGATTTTGCCAACCTTCTTTAAATCTCCCATTCCCGCAATGCCAATGACAATTGTCAGGAAAATGATTGGTGCAATGACCATTTTTACTAGTTTAATAAATATGTCAGCAAGGACCTTTAGCTGTGAACCGAACTCAGGAAAAACAAAGCCAACAGAAATACCGAGAATAATACCCAGGATTACTTGCGTCGTGAGACTTTTAAAGTTAATTTTCATGCAATTTCCTCCCCTTTTTTTACCTGTTGAAAACGATTTCATTCCTTTGGAATATCCACATGTTACAATTTTGTGAACATTAAATATAGTTTAATAAACTTTAAAAATCGTTTTGTAATTAAAGAAAGAGAAATTAATAGATGATTTCTAATTACCAAAGACTTTATTTTCACCTCATTACATTCTATAGTGGTTAATAAGTTAAGGAAGTAATGGAGGCTTTTCTTGTGCAAAATCAAAGGTTCCGGTTTAAACTAAGTACTGTCATCATTTTTTTCGTATGTATCGTCGTATTAGTCTCCCTGATGATCACAGATTTGCTGATCAGCAATTCAGTCAGTGAGAATATCAGAAAAAATCAGGAAGAGAAAGCATTAATTATTGCGAGAACTGTATCCCGTTCACATATTGTGAGTGAGGCATTAGAAAATAAACGAAGCGCAGGTGCAGTCCAGGATTATACAAAGGAAATACAAGCCGCTACGAATGTCATGTTTATCGTGGTAATGAATATGGAAGGAATCCGCATGTCCCATCCCAATGAGGAGCAGATCGGCAAGCGCTTTGTAGGAGGGGATGAAAAAGCTGCTCTAGAAGGAAAAGAATATGTCTCCACCTCGATAGGGACACTCGGCAAATCGGTTCGAGGCTTTACACCGATCTATAATGATGAGCATGAACAAATTGGTGTAGCTGCTGTAGGCATTTCACTCGAGAGCCTGGAAACAGCAGTAGGCCGCAGCCATAAAAATATCATCATTGTTACCGTTCTCGGCCTGGTTATCGGTATAATCGGGGCTACCCTGCTGGCAAGGTATATAAAGAAAATCCTCCTCGGCCTCGAGCCATTTGCGATTTCAAGGATACTCGAGGAAAGAAGTACGATGCTGCATTCCGTCCATGAAGGCATCATTGCCGTTGATCAATTCTCTACTATCACTTTGGTGAATAAATCGGCACTGCAGATTTTTAAGAAGGCTGGTCTTTCCCAAAAACCAGTGGGGATGAAGATTGATGACTACATGCCATCGACGAGGCTGGACAGGGTTTTGCAAACAGGTGAGCCGGAGCTTGATGAGGAGCAAACAATCAATGGTATTTCGATTCTCGTAAACAGGGTCCCCCTAATCGTCAATGGCCAGATTGTCGGTGCTATCTCCACGTTCCGCGATAAAACGGAAGTGAATCAGCTCGCGGAACAGCTTACAGGAGTAAGGACATATGCGGAAGCGCTGCGTGCGCAGTCCCATGAATTCATGAACCGCCTCCATGTCATTTCAGGGATGGTCCAGTTGAAGTCTTACGACCAGCTATCAGCCTTCATCCGTACTTTGGTCGACTATCGCAATCAGGAATTCGGCAGCATCACTCAGCATATCAAGGATCCTGCCCTTGCAGGTTTTATTATGGGAAAATTGAGCTTTGCCAGAGAAGCGAAGGTGGACTTATCAATCGAATGTTCAAGCATTATCCCTGAGCCTGCTGCGAATCAAACAACCCATGCACTGATTACCATTCTCGGCAATCTGATCGACAATGCCATCGAGGCTATGGCCGATAGTGAAGATAAAACACTTGAAGTAGATTTTGCATACAAAGATAAATTGTTAACAATCGAGGTCTTTGATTCTGGCCCTGGTATCTCAGCAGAGCAGCAAGCAGAGATATTTAAAAAGGGATATTCAACTAAAGGTGAAAACAGAGGCTATGGCCTCTATCTCGTTGAAAAAAGCATCCATGACCTCGGCGGGGAGTTAGTGATTGATTCAAAATTATTACTAGGCACGAATTTCTATATACAGATTCCATATGAAGCAAAAGAGGTGTGAAAATGATCAGGGTACTGATTATAGAGGATGATCCAATGGTCGCAGAATTCAACAGGCGATATCTTCAGGAAGTGAATGGCTTCACACTTGCAGGGATTGTCCATACCGTCAAGGATGCCAGGGAATATCTCAAATCCAATCAGGTGGACCTGATTCTGCTTGATGTCTATATGCCTGGGGCTACCGGGATTGATTTGCTCCGTTATATAAGAGAGAAAGACATCATTGTCGATGTCATCCTGATTACGGCAGCCGCCGATAAAGAAAATATTAAAACTGCCCTCAGGTACGGAGCTGTGGACTACTTAATTAAACCCTTTGAGTTTGAGAGATTCCAGCAGGCGTTGATGCAGTATAAAGAAAAACACCATTTCTTTGAAAATCATCAAGTGCTTAGACAAAAGGATCTTGATGAACGCATTTTAGCTGCTGAACAGCAGATGGCAGGCGCATCCATAGAAGACCTGCCCAAAGGCTTGACGACCAGCACCTTGGAATCAATCATAAAAGTCATTCAAACAAAAGATAATACCCAATTTTCCACCGATGACATTTCCGAAATCACCCTTATTTCGAGAGTATCGGTCCGAAAGTATCTGAAATTCCTGGCTGATATCGGTATTCTTGAAGAATCGTTAACCTATGGCGTGGGGCGACCGGGTTATTTATACCGATTAAAGGATGACAAGCTCGGACAGCTGAATAGATTTCTTTAAAAAGTGGCAGCTGCCACTTTTTTGTTTGCAAAACGGGATAAATCTCTGTAAAAAATTGGGGTGGTGGTAACCATTCGGACAAGAGCAAAGCAAACTGGCATAAAGCTGTCCGAATGGCGGTCTCTTTCGGACAGGTTTAAAGGTAACTGGCACAAACCTGTCCGAATGGCGGTCTCTTTCGGACAAGATCAAAGCAAACTGGCACAAACCTGTCCGAATGGCGGTCTCTATTGGACAGTTTTAAAGGTAACTGGCACAAAGCTGTCCGAATGGCGGTCTCTATCGGACAGCTTTAAAGGAAACTGGCATAAAGCTGTCCGAATGATTACGGTTGAAATTGCCACCTCGTAGAAATTCTTGTTGAAAAATTATTTTTTTTGTAAGCGGTTAACCTCCTTCCAGGATTGAAACAGAGGTTTTATCCTCCGAAATTAAATTCTAAAAATACTAAAAACTTCAATTGACTTGTATTCTTCAAAAATATATAGTGATACATATTCTATCTGCTGATAGCAGATTTTTTTATGAAAGTCAAAAAGGAAACTCATAGTCAAAGAGAGTATTATTTTCTTTAGAACATGATTGTCCAGCAAATTGAAACAGGAAGTTGAATCATACCTACAACCCAGAAAAGGAGCAACTCAGATGCAGCAAAGAATACCTTTTTCCACCTATGCAATCATTGGAACCATGCTTTTCGGAATGTACTTTGGTGCAGGAAATCTTATTTTCCCTATCCAATTAGGACAACTGGCAGGAACAAACTTTTGGCAAGCATTAATTGGCTTTTTGGTTACAGCGATCGGCCTGCCTTTTTTAGGGATCCTTGCGATTGGGCTTTCCGGCAGCAATGGCCTCCGTGATGTGGCCAGCCGGGTACACCCGCTTTTCGGCGTGATTTTTCCGATGGCGCTTTATCTGACAATCGGGCCATTTTTCGCCATTCCGCGTACAGCGACGGTTCCCTTTGTCGTTGGTTTTGAACCGTACATCGATCCAGGACAGGCTAGTTTATGGCTGTTTATCTTCAGCTTCGTCTTCTTTGGAATTGTTTACTTCTTCTCGCTTCATCCAGCGAAGGTTATGGACTATATCGGCAAATATTTAACACCGGCATTTCTTGTCTTCTTATTCATATTAATTGCCATTTCGATCATCAAACCAATGGGCAGCTTCGGGGCACCATCTGGAGCTTACGCCAAGCTTGCTTTTATGACTGGTTTTAAAGAGGGATACAATACAATGGATGCCCTGGCTTCATTGGCATTCGGGATTGTTGTCATCAATGCGATTAAGGGGCAGGGCATTACGAAGACAAAGGATATTGCAAAGGCTACTCTGAAATCAGGTATCTTTGCCATGACTTTAATGATGTTGATCTACGGGCTTATTACCTATATGGGAGCATCTAGCGTATTTGCGGTCGGGACCTTCGATAACGGCGGACAGATTTTTGCCGCTGTCGCCCAGCATTATTTCGGACCATTCGGAGCAATCCTGCTGGCGATTATCATCGTTCTTGCCTGCCTTAAGACAAGCATCGGACTGATCACAGCCTGCAGTGAATTTTTCCATGATATGTTCCCAAAAGTGAGCTATAAAAAGTTCGTATTAACTCTATGTATCGTATCATTTTCAATTGCGAACTTCGGATTGAACAACATTATCCAGTTTGCTATACCGGTATTAATGTTCTTATATCCATTGGCGATCATCCTGATCCTGCTGACTTTATTCTCGCCCTTATTTAAACATAAACAAAGCGTTTATGCAGGAGCTATGCTGCTGACTTTCTTTGTAAGCTTCTTTGATGGCTACAGCACACTAGCTGCAAGCCTGCCGGGCGTTACTGTATCTTTTTTCGATTTGGTAAAAGAATTCTATATGAATTACCTGCCGCTTTATGAAATCGGCCTCGGCTGGATCATGCCGGCTTTAATAGGAGCAGCCATCGGTTTCTACTGGCCGAAGAATGCTTTATTCATGCGAAAATACCAAAAAGAACTGTAGGATAATCCCTGCAGTTCTTTTACTTTTTATTCTATTTCAATCTTCCAATTCTCGTGCTCACCGTCTGATAAGAAATTCAGCTTGACCTCTCCCGTAAACCCAATCACCTTCACCTTTTCGACCGGGCTTTTCCATTTGGAATCACCAACTGAATGCACGTTAATCATCATGCAGCCGTCATTCATCTCAGCCTGGATTTTCCTCATTGAATATTGTCCCTTTTTATATCCATATGAACAGCCATCATCCTCGTATAAATTGTACTCACCTTTATTGCCGGGATAGACCTCTAGTTCGAGTGATTGTGATTCTGTCGTGTTTTGAATATCTGATCCGAGCGGAAGGATGGTTCCTTCTTTTATAAAAATCGGCAGCACATCCAGAGCTGCTTCTATCAGGATATGCCTGCCGCCTTCATAGGCTTCTTTTGTCCAGTAATCATACCATGTGCCCTGCGGAAGATAGACGGAGCGATGAGAATTGCCAGGCCTTAATATAGGTGCAATCAGAACATTGGAGCCGAGCAGGAATTGGTCGCTGATATTAAACGTTTTTTCATCTTCCGGATATTCCATCACAAGAGGACGGACAAGCGGGACGCCGGTTTGGGACGATTCATGGAACAGCGAATATAAATGCGGCAGCCACTTGTATCTTAATTTAATGTACTTCTTTACGATTTCAGCTGTTGCTTCACCGAAAACCCATGGCTCCTGCCGGATACTGTCCTGTACACTATGATTCCGGAAATACGGCATGAAAGCCCCAACCTGTGTCCATCTAATCAATAATTCAGGCGTACAGTCAGAGGAAAAACCTCCGACATCCGCTCCTGTAAAAGCAACCCCTGACATTCCGAGGTTCATGATCATAGGCAGCGACATTTCAAGGTGCTCCCAGTGACTTCGGTTATCTCCTGTCCAGACTGCTGCATATCTTTGGATCCCTGCATAGCCGGCTCTCGTCAGTACGAATGGGCGCTTATCAGGATTAAGCTTTGCGAGACCGTCAGCGGTAGCTTTGCTCATATAAAGCCCATATGTGTTATGCATCTCAAGATGGGACTTTAGCTCTCCATCCAGGTCATGCATGACATCCAAATCCATCGTCTTGCTTTCGTTGAAAACAGACGGTTCGTTCATATCATTCCAGATGCCTTCAATTCCAAGATCGGTATAGAACTTATGAAGGCCTGCCCACCATTCTCTTGCCTGAGTATTCATGAAGTCAGGGAATGCACTTGTTCCAGGCCAGACATCACCATGATAAATTTGACCATCGAGATACTTGCAGAAATAGCCTTTCCTCACTCCATCTATGTAAACAGGATAATGGACATCCTTCTTCACACCTGGGTCCACGATCGGAACCACTTTGATACCATCCTTCAATAAAGAAGAAATCAAGTTGCCTGGCTGTGGAAATTGGTCATGATCAAAGGTGAACACCCTATAATCATTCATATAGTGGATGTCGAAAAAAATACAATCTAACGGAATGCCCTCCTGTTTGAATCGATTAGCAACGTCCAGGACCTCTTGCTCAGACCGATAGCTATAGCGCGACTGGTGATAACCAATCGCCCACTTGGGAGGAAGGCTCATTTTTCCTGTAAGATCGCTGTACAGCTTCGTGATTTCTTTTAAGTCATCCCCAACCAGTAGGTAAATATCCATTTGGCCGCCAGAAGCACTTATTCGATACTTATTTGAATAGGTTTGAGTATCGAATTCTGTTCTAAAAGTGTTATCAAAAAACAGACCATAGGACTTCTTTTTATTGTGAGATATAAAAAACGGGATGGACTGGTAAAGCTCGACTGTATCTTTGTTGTGAGGCGCGTAGACATCCGTATTCCACATCGACAGCTTTGAACCTCTTTTATTCAGGAAACCCGTCTTCTCACCAAATCCATAAAAAGCATCCTCAGGCTCCATTTGGGCATCAAGAAAAACTTCACCGCTATTTTTATAGAGTACTGCTGGGCTGGGAGTTTGGAATATGATTTGCTGGCCATGATAAATACGTATTCTGAATGTTGATTTATCAATCTCTACTGCAATCGAACCGCAGCTGACTTTCAGATGATCTGTTGAGTCCTGAAAAGACGCAGCCTGCGGAGATTGCTCAAGCGAAACAGCAATGCTTGCTGCCGTGCTGACTTTACCGTAAGGATTCACGATGATCCTCGGAATTTTTCTGTCAGCGAAGTAAACCAAAAACTCCCCTTTTTCATTGATGCCAGACAGCATATTATCATTCCAGGCAAAAGAAGTAACTGCACCTACATGCAGCTTCGGTTCCCCTTTCATTTTTTCCTGTGATGGAAGGATTGCAAAACTGGTTGTATCTAACACTTTCATACCTCCAAATGGGCCTTTATTTTTCCGGATTTTCGATAGTTTCTTTTTAAAAACAGCCATTTAATATCTAATAATGATCGGTCGGTCTAGGACAGCAGCTCCGTTTTGCATCCATTCTTGCTTTGTTTTTCCTGGATGGGATGAGACTCTTGGCTGGAAGGAGCAAATACATTTGTGCAGATCACACCTATAATAATCATTACAGCGCCTATAATATGGTATGGATAAATGGACTCCCCAAGGAAGATATAGCCCGCAATGATAGATGTAACGGTTGAGAGGTTCGCAAAGACACTCATTTGTGATGCTTTAATCTTTGCTAAAATGATATTCGATAACAATGCAGTGATTAATGACGTAAAGAGTCCCAGATAGAAAACAGAGAATAAAAATGATGGATTCATCAAGGGGAGGTAGAAATTTTGAAAATCTCCCTTGATCAAATGTGTTCCACCTGCTGCCAAGTTGAAGAAGACAAATCCGCTAAGCATCATAAAAATGGTAATGTCGATAGGCTTAAACTGTTTCGCTAAGGATCGAACCGACACTGTATAGGAAGATATCGATAAACAAGAGAGCAGCAGTAGAGTAAGTCCTGATAAATCCTTTATTTCTATTGTACTTCCTTTCATGATAAAAATAAAAATGACACCTGAAACTGATAAGAGGATAAATAATTTTTGATAGAGATTTGTTTTCTCCTTCAAGAAAACAGATGCGAGCAGCATCGTAATAATTGGAATGGTCGCAAAAATAATCCCTCCCTCGGAAGAAGGTGAATACTTAAGCCCAAACGCCTGGAAGCTGAAAAATAAAGCAGGATAAAAAATAGACAGCGGAATGAGCTTTCTCATCTGGTCTTTGTGGATATTAAACTTTATGATCCTCATACTCCATAATATAAGAATCACAATGATTGCCACAGTAAAACGATGCGCCATTGTATCTAATGGATTCGATAATGTCACAGCTGTTTTGGTAAATAAAAATGAAAGTCCAACGATAATTGCATTCACAACGGCAAGGAAATATACGAAAGATCGATTATCATTTTTCAACTTCATCACTCCATGTTATGTCTGTAAACAGACATTTATATTTAATACACTTTGTACGTCCTGCCAGTCTGTCCCCCTTCGACACTCTTTCTATAGGCCTGTGCTACCCTCTCAGCAGCAACGGGTTCCACCCCAGGAAACAAAGGTTCATACTTTGAAAGAGATTCAATGACTACATTAGGGCTTACCTCATTGATGCGGATTCCGCGCGGCATTTCTAAAGCTGCTGCCTGCACGAACCCTCTTACTGCTCCGCTCGCCATGGATGCTGACACTCCGCCAATGACGGGATCATCTAAAATCACTCCTGTAGTTAAGGTGTAACTGCCCTTATCATTCATAAAATTCAAACCCAAAAGCACCAAATTGATCTGGCCTTTCAGTTTGCTGTCTATTGAGACTTCATTCTTCTCAGGAGTAAGCTCTAATAACGGCCCAAAATGTGTTGCACCCGCGGCACAAATTACCGCATCAACCTTGCCGGCGTTTTGATACATCGCTCGGATGCTATTTTGGTTGGCAATATCCACATAATAGTCTGCTCCATTCCTGCCAGCAGTGATGATTTCATGCTGATGGAGTGATAGATTGTGACTTATTGCTTTCCCCAATGTACCTGTTGCACCTATCAATAAAATTTTCATTTGATCATTGTCCCTCCATATTTGAAATTAATTACTGCCCAATATTGTACCTAGTTTGCTGCACGGCATTTCATCTGTTGAAGTAAGTTGGATATCAATTCTTCCATAATCGAAAGTGCTTTTTCATCCTTTAGTTGATTAGATTCATTGAACTTTTGTGCTGCTTGACCGATGAGCAATTCAGGGCGTCTGACAAGGTCCATGTTTAATGCATATAATATTTCCCTTAAATGCAGCTGCGCTCTAATGGTGGAAAGCATTCCAGGAGTTGCACCCATGATGGCAACCGGCTTATTCACTAATGGTGTACCAACCCTGGACCTGGATAACCAATCAAGAGCATTCTTTAAAGCTCCTGTAATCGATGAATTATATTCCGGGCAGCTTATGATGAATCCGTCTGCAGATTCGGCCAGCCTGACAAGCTCTTCAACCGCTTCAGGCAAGTTCCCTTCTTCCAGATCAGAATTGAATAAAGGCAATTGGGAGATGTCGGCTATTTCCATTACGATCCCTTCAGGCAGCATAGAGCCTGCTTCATTTAACAATGCTTTATTGATAGATTTTTCTCTTAAACTTCCGCAAATCCCTATAATTTTCACATTATCCACTCCATTTTTTTAATGACTGATGGTGTTTACGTCCTTAGTATACTTTTGGCGGAATACCATAAAAAGGGTATAATAAGCTTAAAAATGACCCCTTTTGTTAAATTTTTGAAATCAGGTGGCTATATGAAACAATTAATGTATTATCAAATGCGTGCCTACTTTTACCCAAGAGAAATCGAACATTCCGTTGAATTCAAACTGACTGAACTCGAATCCCTTTGGTACTGTTCGTTAAAAAATGTCAAACGCAAATTAAAGCAGCTTGCTGAGGAAGGTAAATTAATCTATTCTCCGGGTTTAGGACGCGGTCATTCATCAAGGATTACGTTCAATCAAGAATTCCAGGACGAAATTGAAGAAGAAGTAAATAGATTAATCCATCGAAGCGAGGTAGAAGACATTATCCAATTAATCCAGCTCCCTCTCCCTAAAACGTGGATTGCCAGGATTGCTAATGAAGTACAGCAACTATTTGGACTACAGTCATTGCCCGATTCGGGAGATATATTAAGAGCGATCATCACACGCAAACTTACGACAATTGATCCTCTGCATGCATCAATGAACTTTGAATCCTTCTTAATTACTCAGCTTGGTGATACCCTGGTAAAATACGATGATCAAGAGGATCGAATACACCCCCACCTCGCTCATCACTGGGATCACGATGATGAGTACCAAAATTGGACATTCTATTTACGAAAAGGAGTTCTGTTTCATAATCAAACCTATCTTACAAGTGAAGATGTGAAATATACCTTTGAACGCCTTCACCAGAATCAATCAGCATACCAATGGCTAATCCAGGATATAAAAGAGATTCATTGCCTCACCCCATATAAGATTCAATTCATATTAAAAAATTCAAATCCTTTCTTCCTGCGCTATATCAGTTCTCCCAACTTAGCGATACTAACAAAAGCTGAACCGTTTAATGAAAAAGAGTGGATTGGCACTGGCCCTTTTCAAATGAAGAAATTCACAGAGAACAGCCTTGTTCTTAGTGCCTTTGATCATTATTTTTTGGCACGCCCGCTGATTGATGAAGTGGAGATTTACAGTGTTAAGCATGAAACTTCAAAATATCTTACTTCCTACGAAATAGCTGCCGATGAACAGACTGCAAACCCTATAAAAAAAGAGGCATTTGAAATCGGTTTTCGCTTTTTAGCTTTCAACTTCAAAAAGGATACTATAGTCCATAATCCTTTTATAAGAGAGGCTATCTACCACTTATTCGATATTAATAGAATGGCTATGGAGCTTGGCAGGACCAACTTAAGAGCGGCATCCAGCTATTTTTATTGGAAAGCCGTTCCCCAAACGAAAGATAAAAACATTGTTCCTTATCTGCTAGAAAAAGCCGGTTATCAAGGAGAAACATTGAAGGTGTTTACTGTAGGTTATCCGAGCTATATCGAAGAGGCAGAATGGTTAAAAACCGAGGCGGCCCAAGCGGGATTACAGCTTGAGGTCAGCACTTATCAGCTTGACGAATTATACGGCAATAGAATCGAAGAAGCTGATTTATTATTTATGGGTGAAGTCGCATCAGCAGATTACCACCTCTCTTTTATGGGAGCGTTCCTAAATAAAAATCTTATTTTCAATCGATTCTTTTCCAATCAGCAGATGGAGTATGTAACCAGTATTTTTGAGGGCATGAAAAAAGGAAGTGATAAAAGAACAAGAGAACAGCTCATTGAAGAACTAGAAAGCTATATTAAAAGAGAAAATCTTTATCTTTATTTGTATCATCCTATCAAAAAAAGAACCTTCCACCCCTTAATAAGGGACATTGAGTTTGAATCATTCGGATTTGTGGACTTTAAAAAAATCTGGATTAAAAATTAATTTTAAATGAAGAAGAGGATGTATCCATTAAGATACCTCCTCTTTTTGGATTAGCGGGCAGCCTTTTATTAAGCCAGGATATATATTGGTCCCTTTTCGAAGCTGGTCAACAACTACTTGAACTTCATGGACTGCTTTAAAGTCATAAATTCCTGCTTGTTTTCCGCATATCGCCCGGATGATATGGGTAAGAATTCAGTCATAGGAAAGTGGATATGTTGGCTGGACTTGTTTATGAAACCCCTTTTTATACCCCAGCCAGAAACTAAGATTACTTAGAAGCAATATCAATACAACAACTCCATACAATGTTTGGACTCCATAGCTGGTAAGCAGGATCATTCCTAACGCAGGTCCAACAAATTTCCCCATCTCTTTAAAATTATTCGCTCCATAATAGGTCCCTCTTAGATTATGCGGAGCAATTCGATCAATCAATATGGCTCCGGATGGAACACAAAGGACTTCACCTAATGTAAATACAATCATGGATAAAATAAATTCAATCGTACTTCCTGAAAATGCAAACCCTATTCCGCCTAACGCAAAAAATACATTTCCTGCATAGATATTTTTTATCGGATGAAATCTCTCCGTAAATGAAGAGAGTGGTATCTGGGTCATAACCACCACTATTGCATTGGTCGTCATTAGCCAGCTAAACAATAAAGCGCCCTGCTCCACATTTAGCGATAAGTAATGGGATAAAGGTGTGAGCTGCGCATACGCGACTTGACTGATACCTCCCCCCAGGATAAAAAATAATAAAACTTTATCCCGTGAAATAACTGAAACTGTCTGTTTAATTGTCAGTGAACTCGGCTTCTTTTCCTCCAGCTGGAGTGCAGACAGCTTCGTCAGTAAATAATGAAGACAAATAGAATATATAAGATAAATGAAACCAGTAATGATAAAAGATTTTCCGTTGGACGTTAACCCGGCAAAAGCGCCAATCATAGGTCCTATAGCAAACCCAATATTAGCGGCTGTGTATCTGATTGAGAAAACCTTGGCTCTCCATTCCTGCTTTGTCAAATCCCCCATGAATGCCTGGGAAACAGGTTCAAAAAAGGCACGGCAAATACCATTAAGAATATTAAGTGTTAATAGGATATATGGATCTTTGAAAATGCCAATACCTATATAAACAAAGCCCCAAATATAAATAGAAACCAGCATTACATGTTTCCTGCCTATCTTGTCTGACAGCAGCCCGCCAACAAAGCCCGTGATAGTGCTGGCAAGAGGAGCAGCCCCAATAATTACCCCAATCATGACTGGGTGTATATCTGTAGAGTTTGAAAGGTAAATCGCCAAAAAAGGGACACTCATTGAAGCAGCAAGTCTGGTGAAAAATGCACCCATAAACAATATTTGTACGATTGGGTGAAGCTGTTTTAAGATTTTAACCATGTGGAAACCTACCTTTATTGAACTTGAAAAAAGCATGCTTAATCTTGCAGAAATTATTTGACTGAGTTTAAAAACAGCTGCAGAACAAGCTGGAAATCCATTAACATATGGACAATTACGATTGGAAATAATCGATTGCTTCTAAGAAAGATCGTCCCAAGTAAGATTGAAAGAGGTAAAAATGATAGTGCCCTCCACGCCATATATGGTGTATCCAGTACAAGAGGCAAAAACATATGCTGTACCGCCAGCCCAATACCGGTGAGCAGAATGGCTAATCCCTTATTGTTTAGGAACGATAATAATCTGGGTAATGCATAGCCTAAATATGTTGGTGTTTCCACTAAAGCGTTGGTAAGTGGAAACAAAATTAGCGCCGCTGCCGCAAACCCATAGGGAAGTGGCTGAAAGTGGATGTCAGGCGGAACAATGGAACCTAAAATTAAATATGAAAATAGATATAAAGGAATGGCTCCACCGGCGATTCCTGCAACTAGAAGAAAGATATATTCCTTTACCTTTTGCTTAAATGCGATCTCATTAGAATGAAATAAGCTTTTATAGCTGGATCCTTCTTTTTTTAAAAAAACGCGAATGATAAAGAATGTAAAAACATTCGCCAGAATAGCTTGATACGGCCACCACTTCTGGGCGTCAATGAAGGGCTCCTTACTCCCAATAAAATAAAAGATTAATACAAAAAGCAAACCAAAGCCTATAAACAACAGAGACCTTAGAATTAAGGAAAGATACACTCTGCTAATATTGAAACGGCCTGAGACATTAACCGATTCATTTATCATAAATCTCGTTTTCATCCCATTTCCTCCTACTTAAAAGCACAACTAACATCTATCATGCCTCTCCGAAAATCATCTTCTTTTATTCTCTAAAATGTTTCCATGTTAGATCAATCGACAACATACCTATGAATGGTTCCTCTGGAATGTATTCCTTTTTTTGAGCTGCTAATGGTCCTCGTCGGTTTGCTCCTGTGGGGAAAAATGATCCTTTCTTTTCGGATCATTTCTTCCGGGGTCTCACCTGTCCCGCTTTATCCCGAAGGAGTCTTCGCGCCTGGAACGAAGAGCAACAGGATCTTAATTCAACATTGGTGAAAGCAACAATCTTTGCAAAAACAGCCAAAACAAATTAAATTTTAATGATAGCCAAATGACCTTTATTCTGTAGTCCTGTTCCAATTACAAAAAGGAGAGGTCAAAAAGATAAGACGAAAACTAAACTGCTTTCTTCACAATATCGTGCCGAGTTTGAGTCCCAAACGAGATACCACGATACCTGTATCTTTTATGACTTAAAAAGGGATAAATACGTGATTTATAGTGATAGACCACAGGTTTGCATCATCCTTTACAGCCATTGCACGGCAGTGAATCCACGTTACCAGCCTCCTCAGAATGAAGAATTAGTGTATTACTGATTTCATTCGTATCTTTCTGAACTAATTGTAGAGGAAAGCAAAAGCCGCAAAAAGGGAAGGAACTATTCAATTCTGTCCCCTTTAACAAATAAACTGGAAGAACGCATACCATGAATCTGCTTTGTCAATGAGGTTCGGCGCAAAAGGATTGCCGACTTGATTACGATGGATTAATACAGGAGAGGTTTTTTAGTGGTACGTTGGGTGTGAACAATTCATAATGAATTGTTCTGTGCAGAAGCGCAAACTGAGGGAAATTTAATGGTTTGAATTGTAACGAAACGGGTAGGCAACCATTCATCTTTTTACATAAAGGCTCTGTTAAACGAGGCTGTTGTTTTTCGTTCCAGGCGCTTCGCTTTCCTCGGGGCGTGCGGTGAGCCTCCTCGTCGCTTTGCTCCTGCGGGGTAAAATGGCCCCTTCTTTTCGGGCCATTTCTACCTAGGTCTCACCTACCCGCTTCATCCCGAAGGAGTCTTCGCGCCTTCCACTACAATCAACAGGGTTAAAAATCAACATTCAGCTTTAACACAGCCTTCATAAAAAGAAGGATTGACCCAGTAGGCCAATCCTCCTTTTCATATTAGTTATTTATTGTTTGTTTTTCATCTTCCGCAATTATCGCTAATCTTTCCTGGACCTCTTGCTCGCTGAGTCCATGCTGAATGATATACCTATTCCTTGGGTGCACTCTGCATTCATGTGAGCATGCTCGCATATACTTATGCTCATTTTCCTCGGAACTCAATATCTTCTTGTTGCATTCTGGATTTGCACAGTTCACATAACGCTCGCAAGGCTCACCAGTAAAATAATCTCTGCCTACCACGACATGTTCATGCTGGTTGACAGGCACACTTATGCGCTCATCAAACACATAGCATTGTCCATCCCATAGCTTGCCCTGAACCTCAGGATCTTTTCCATAAGTCACAATACCGCCATGCAGCTGTGAAACATCCTCAAACCCTTCCTTAAGAAGCCAGCCAGAAAACTTTTCGCATCGAATTCCGCCTGTACAATAGGTGAGGATTTTTTTGCCTTCGAACATTCCCTTATTCTCTTTAATCCAATCAGGAAGCTCGCGGAAGTTTCTAATCTCTGGCTTGATCGCGCCGCGGAAATGGCCTAGATCGTATTCATAATCGTTTCGCGCATCAATGACTACAGTTTCAGAATCAGCCATCGCCGCGTAGAATTCCTCAGGACTTAAATAATTCCCTGTTAATGAATTCGGATCCACATCATCCTCCAGGCGAAGAGTGACTAGCTCTTTTCTATGGCGCACACGCATCTTCTTGAATGCATGAGAATCAGCGTCATCGATTTTATAGACCATATCAGCAAACCTAGGGTCTGCTTTCATCGTCTCCATATATTTATCTGTCTGTTCGACAGTTCCTGAAACCGTACCATTGATTCCTTCAGGCGCAACCAGGATCCGGCCCATTAAGCCAAGCTCCTTGCAGAACTCCAAATGATCCTTTGCGAATTGCTCAGGATTCTCGATTTGTACATATTTATAGTAGAGCAATACTTTATATGAATTTTCCATTTATATCACCTTTCCTTGTCCTAAAAATACATTTTAGCACATTTTCGCTCTCCGAAGGAAAAACACGCTCTGATTACCAGCCAGATATCATAGCATTTCCTTATAGTATAAGAGCAAAAAAGCAGACTGGACTGTAGTTACCTGGTGTATCTCAATAAATAATTCCCTTAAAAACACTAACATTACCACAAATATCAAGAGGCTCAGCCATGCCGAGGGTTTACAGTTTTTTAGTATATCACCATATTTGCCATGGCACGATGGGAATAGACTACTCTTATGACAATATTCGCTTACTTCTTGAATTGTAAAAACTAACCTTTCTCTTATAACACTTCAATCAGTTTTTACGCTCTAGAATGTACTTACAATAGCGCTCAACAAAGTTCAAGCCGATTTTTCACCATGAAATATAACTAGAGCTACGTATATTGTCACTTTCAAAAGGATGTTTCGCTCTTGAATTGTGAATACTTTGAGGGGAGCACCCTAAAAGTGCTAAAATGAAATAGAACATAATTTGATTTTTATTGGAAGGGATTTATCATGATTGCAAAAACAGAAGAAGATTTTAACGGATTGAAGGAAATAGGCAGAATCGTCGGTTTGATCCGAGAGGAATTAAAACAGAAAACAGCACCTGGGGTTACAACAAAGGAGCTGGATGAGATTGCCGGGCGCCTATTCGAGGAGCACGGAGCTAAATCAGCTCCAATGAGTGAATACAATTTCCCAGGCTATACTTGTATAAGTGTGAATGAAGAAGTGGCTCACGGTATTCCTGGCAGCCGCGTCATCAATGAAGGCGATATCGTGAATATAGATGTTTCAGGTTCAAAGAATGGTTATTTCGCCGATACTGGAATTTCCTTTGTGGTTGGGGAAGGAGATCCTACGCTGACCAAATTGTGCAAAACTGCAGTTGAAGCCTTTGAAGCGGGGCTTAAAAAGGCCAAGCCTGGTTCGAAAAAGAGCGGTCTTGGCAAGGCTGTTATGGCTACTGCCAGAAATAATGGCTTCACCGTGATCAAAAACCTTACAGGCCATGGCATTGGCCGGACCATCCATGAGGCTCCCGATCATATTTATAACTTTAATGAAACGTGGGATGACGAGCTCCTGAAAGACGGAATGGTCATCGCATTTGAGCCTTTCATTTCCACACGTGAAGAGGAAGTTTTCCAGTACGAGGACGATGAGTGGACATATGCCACCGAAAACAGCTTTGTCGCTCAATGTGAGCATACAATCATTTTGACAAAAAACGGTCCAATCATTATTACGTTATAAACCCCTTGATTTAACTAATCAGGGGAAAAAACAAGCAGACAAGCTGACTATCAAGTTCTGTTACCTGACACAAATTAACTTATAAAAAATAGACCATCAAAATGTTTGTGCATTTGATGGTCTATTTTAATGGCAGGCGCTTCAAATCAACAGGGGTTAAAAATCACATTCGGCATTAACAGAGCCATTCAATAAGAAGAAATTCAGCAAAAAGTGCGTTAATCCCCCTTGGATTAACGCACCGTCAGTTTGTTTACATTAATTTACATTAATTCGGAGAGCTGATTGGTTTTCAGCAGATTATACTCTAATTCCTTGATTCTCTTCTCTAATTGTTCGATTTCTTTAGGCAGTGATTCTAACAGCTGATAATAGAGCCCTCCCCCGTAGTTCAGGCCAGGGTAAAGAATGTTTAATGCTTCAACACCACGTTCGTTGAGAAGATTTAAACGTTCTTTGGTTTGCTTTAAAGATGCTTTAAGATTCCTCAACAAATAAGCCATAGTGGTGCCCCCTCATAGATGCTCTAAGTCAATGTTCGACCATTTGTATAGCTACCCTTATTTTAAATCAATTAAACCATAATATTTATTTTTGAATTGTCTCTGTTAAACGAGGCTGTTGATTTTCGTTCCAGGCGCTTCGATCATCATTCAGCTTTAACTCAGCCATTGAATTAAACCTTGGTAACCTAACCGCACATTTTATTCATTTAGTTCCAAGCTGGAACCCCATCGCACCCGACAGTACTATTAGGCAGTTTAATCCTCTATCAATCCAGCTCCAATCAAATAGTCCCTAGCCGTCTCTTCCGCAGTTTTGCCTTCAACATTCACCTGGTAGTTCATTCTTCGCATCTCATCATCACTGATTTTACCGGCCAGCTTGTTGAGTGCCTGAACGATTTCCGGATACTTATCTGCGGTTTCTTCCCGTAAAAGAGGCGCGCCCTGATATGGCGGGAATAAGTTCTTGTCATCTTCAAGTACCACCAGGTTATATACTTGCAGCTCACTGTCAGTCGAGTATGCATCTACAAGATTGATCTTGCCGCTCTCGATTGCGCCATACCTTAGTTTCGGCTCCATTGTAACCAGGCTCGGGAGATTTATGCCGTATAGCTTCTGTATCCCTTTGTAGCCATCCTCCCTGTCTGAAAATTCCAGAGTGAATCCAGCCTTTAATAGTGGTTCAATTTGTATCAAATCTGAGATAGAGGCAAGATTGTGTTCTTTTGCCAGTTTTTCCGGAACAGCCAAAGCATACGTGTTGTTATAGGACATCGGCTTGAGCATTTCCATGCCAAACTTCTCTTTCATCCCGTCTTTTGCCTGATTGTACACTTCTTCCCTATCCGTGCTTGCCGGTGCTTCTTTGATGAATTCCGATATCGCCGTCCCCGTAAATTCCGGATAGATATCAATATTTCCATTTTTCAGCGCACTGAAAACGAAAGATGTTTTACCAAGGCCCGGTTTAAGCTGAACAGAATGATCGGTTTCTTCCTCTATTAAAAGTTTATACATATTAATAAGGATTTCTGGCTCTGCTCCCATTTTCCCCGCTATGACAACCTCTTCTTCACCTCTGTCCCCTAAAAGCGGAACGGCCATCATGAGACCGATGACTGCAGCTACTGTCCCCATCAAAATCAGGGATTTTTTAAAAGAAACCCGTTCGAACCTTCTGAGCAGGAAGTCAAAGAATATCGCAAGCAAAGCTGCTGGCACCGCACCAAGAACGATTAAAGAAGTATTATTCCGGTCGATCCCCAAAAGGATTAGATCACCTAATCCCCCTGCACCGATAAGGGCAGCAAGTGTGGCTGTTCCGATTATGAGAACCATGGCAGTCCGTATTCCCGCCATAATCACCGGCATGGCCAGCGGAAGTTCAACCTTCATTAAGCGGCGTGAACTGTTCATCCCCATTGCCTTAGCAGCTTCAATTAATGATGGGTCGACCTCATTGATTCCTGTGTATGTATTTCTTAATATCGGCAGCAGTGCATAAATAACAAGCGCAATGATGGCAGGTATCTTTCCAATCCCGAAAATCGGAATCAATAATCCTAGCAGTGCCAAGGATGGGATTGTTTGCAAAACCGCTGTGACACCTATTATCGCTTCTGCAATCCGCTTTTTTCTTGTCAAAAAAATCCCGAGCGGTATTGCGATCAGCACCGAAAAAAACAGTGCGATAAAAGAAATTTGCATATGCTCCAATAACGCACGAATTAAATCATCTTTTCTTTCAAATAAGGCAGAATTCCAGCCGCTCATTGATTAACCTCCATTTCCGTGGATATAATCCGGAAATATCCCTGGCGATCGATCGTTCCAAGCAGCTCTCCGTTTTCTTCCACAGCCACTGCGTCATGCTCACTCAGTAAGGAAATCAACTTTGCCATTTGCGGAACTGCTCCAATCCTGGGCAAACCATCCAGCTGTTCTCTGCCGTTGATTGGCAATATTGCAGCCCGAACATCTATCTTTCTTTCACCTGGAGACTCAACGCTGACAAAGTCACGGACAAAATCATTGACTGGTTCATTGCGCAATTCTTCAGGTGTGCCAATTTGTACAACCTCTCCATTTTGCATCAGGCAAATCCTGTCACCCAGCTTAAGGGCCTCGTTCATATCATGGGTAACGAAGACAATCGTCTTCTTAATCTTGGTCTGCAGCTGTAATATATCGTCCTGCAGCTTGCCTCTGCTGATTGGGTCAAGTGCACTGAATGGCTCATCCATCAAAATGATTGGGGGATTGGCTGCAAGTGCCCTCGCAACCCCGACTCTTTGCTGCTGGCCTCCTGATAATTCATGCGGCTTTCTTTTTCGGTACGTTTCAGGCTCAAGCCCCACCATATTCAACAATTCATCAATTCTCTCACTGATTTTTTTAGATTCCCATTTTTTCAATTCTGGTACTACGGCAATATTCTCTTCAATGGTCATATGGGGAAATAAAGCGATATTCTGGAGGACATAGCCAATATCCCAGCGAAGTTCATGAATATTGTACTCATTAATCTCTTTGTCTTTGATTTTGATCGACCCTTCGGAAATAGGAACCATCCGATTGATCATTTTTAATGTTGTTGTTTTGCCAGAGCCGCTAGGCCCAATCAGTACAAAGAATTCTCCTTCATTGATATGCAGACTTAAATCCTTGACCGCATATGTGCCGTCTAGATATTTTTTTGTGACATTTTCAAAGCCGATCATTCCATCACCCCAAGTATCTACTTCTATAAAAACAAACAGATTCCTACTTTTATTGTTAACACATGAAGACTTTCTTATTTTCACAAAGCAATAAATGACTTGGAAAACATTAACTTCTAATTTTAAAAAACACTTAACTCTTTACCCTCTTCTAGGATTTTTACTCTTCGACTGTGAAAGATAACCAGCATAGAGTGCTCTTACTTTATCAACCTGGAAAATACTTATATGATAGGTACTATCAACTTAAAAGGTGGGAATTTAATTGGAATATATATTGGAAACAACTGATTCCGATAAAACCATTACTCTAAATGCAGTGATTGCTGGCCAGTATACGATGGTTGTGTTCGTCCGTCATCTTGGCTGACCGGTTTGCAGAGAGTATCTTGCGCAGTTGCGCGAGCGAATAACCGAAATAGAAGCGAGTGGTTTTCAGGTTATAGCCATCGCCCCTTCCAAAGGAACGTTCATCCAGCAGTTTCTTGAACAGTTTGGGCCTTTCCCTTTTCCGATTCTCGGTGACCCTTCACGCGAAGCATATAAGGGCATGGGCCATGTAACAATGGCAAAATGGAAGCTGTTGACTAAAGCTGGGATTGGGTTTATCACCGGCCAGGTGAAAAATTTCATACCTCAGGATGAGAAGCAAAAAGAATTTGTGATGAAATCGATGAAAACGCAGGATGTTTATATCCAGGGAGGAACCTGGCTTTTCTCACCTCAAGGAAAAATTTTGTGGAAGCATATCGACCAGTCACCTGAGGACCATGCAAAAATTGATGACGTGTTAAAAATGATGAATAAGGTGAAAATATAGGCAGCTGATAAGAGCTGCTTTTTTCTTGCTCCAAAACAATACAAATTCGAAGCTGCTCTTTGAGTAAACCCAAAACGTTTACAGGAACGGCTGCCGGGTAAGAAATAGGTAACCCATCTGTTGAATTTTTACTAATATAGCTCTGTTATTGCACACTGTTGCTCTTCGTTCCAGGCGCGTAGACTCCTCCGAAAATGCTAACGCATTTCCATCGTGCGTGCGCCCATTCAAGGAAGCTTTTCAGAGTCCTGCGGGCGCAGCTGGACAGATGAGACCTAGGTAGAAATGGCCCGAAAAGAAGGGGCCAATTTACCCCGCAGGAGCAAAGCGACGAGGAGGCTCAGCGCCAGCCCCGCGGAAAGCGAAGCGCCTGGAACGGAAATCAACAGACTCATATTTAGCAGAAACATTAATAATAAAGATAAAGACTAAAGATGTTACATGAAAGGAGACTATTATGGATAAAAAATTACTATTCGCAATCCCATTGTCACTGGCCATTTTAGGAGGCTGTTCAGCTGAAACAGACAAGGAGCAGGAACCCCCGGTTGAAGATACAAATAATGAAGTCGAAGATGAAAACTTCAAGCTGGATCAAGGAGAGTCAGACGGTGACGAGGAGAATTAGAATTATCCTAAAAAGGACATGGACCCGAACTCAATGGGGCCATGTCCTTTTTTGCTTTTTCAAATGAATATTCCCTGTCCACTTCTATAAACTAAACTATAAACTGTTTTACATAGAAATGGAGTTCACAAACAATGAGCATTATCCTAGCTCTGCTGGCAGCTTTATTTGCTTCGTTCACTGCCATTCTTGCAAAAATCGGAATCGAGAAGGTTGATTCAAATTTAGCAACAGCTGTCAGAACGATTGTTGTTGTCATCATGGCCTATCTAATGGTTGTCATCACCGGACAAACAGAAAATATCATGACGGTCTCTGCCCACTCATTGCTCTTTCTGATTTTATCGGGATTGACAACGGGATTATCATGGCTGTGCTTTTTCAAGGCAATCCAGATTGGTGATGTCTCAAAAGTGGTGCCGATTGATAAAGCAAGTGTGGTCCTGACGATTCTTTTATCCTTTATCATCCTCAAGGAGCCTGCCACGGCATTCGTTGTTTCAGGGGGCATTGTCATCTCGATTGGAACCTTTGTCCTGATCGGGAGAGATAAAAAGGAAAGCACACGCAAAAAA
Source organism: Mesobacillus sp. (assembly GCF_057785455.1). Taxonomy (NCBI): domain Bacteria; kingdom Bacillati; phylum Bacillota; class Bacilli; order Caryophanales; family Bacillaceae; genus Mesobacillus; species Mesobacillus sp. The sequence goes on along the minus strand of NZ_JBYNSB010000066.1, from coordinate 53,044 downwards.
GTTTTCAATACAAAATCCTATATTTTTCTCGCCATCCTTTCAGCCGTCTTTGCTGCAATGACCAACATCCTAGCAAAGATCGGAATTGAAGATGTGGACTCAAATGTGGCTACATTTATCAGGACAGTTGTCATTATTATTTTTGCATGGGGAATCGTACTGTTTCAGGGAACGTTCAAAGACCTCAAAAAGATCTCAAGAAAATCTTATCTATTTTTGATATTATCAGGTGCTGCAACCGGCTTATCCTGGTTATGTTATTTCGCCGCGCTGGCCATCGGCAATGTAAGTGTTGTTAATCCTATTGATAAGTTCAGCGTAGTTGTAACGATGATCCTAAGCTTCATTATTTTAAAAGAGAAACCAACAAAGTCTACGGTTGCCGGTGCAATTCTTATTACCGTTGGGACTGGCCTGCTGATTTTATAAGATAGAAACACCTGCTGATGAGACAGCAGGTGTTCTTTGTCTTTATTTTTCCAGCTGGGAATCCACTTCCCTGGAGGCCTCTATTAATCTTTCCAGCGGCAATGCACTCGCTAAAATCAACACCATGTCATTCTTTTTCCAAACTATATAGTTTGTCATACTGTTATCAGTGAATTTGTAAGTAAGAATATCTGCGCTTACTCCGTTAATATCAATGCTTTCTTTAATGATTGGCTCCATGCTTCCGCCTTCGAACTGCGGAAGATTGATTGCATGTGGCACGATATTCAAGATGACTCTCTCATTGTTGATTTCTCCAAAAGCATTTATTTCAAACTGATGATCCCCGTATTTATCCACTTTCACATAATGTGTGTTAGGTAAATGCGGCACTGAAAAACCCAAATAGCTATGCAATTCTTTTGTATAACCTTCAAAAGTCTTAACTTCCACATTTCCAGCATTAAACGGTCCTTCATCTCCAAACCCAAACTGGGACCCAATTGATTTATGCTCTTCAGGTTCATGCTTTGACAAATCATTATAGGAGGCTGAAAAGATAAAGCTTAAGCCAGGCACTTTAGTTAACACTTGTGCCATAGCAGGTGAAGCAAATCCCGAACCTATGATGCCTCCAGCAAGTATTACTGATGCAGATGCAACTTGAAGCCTGTTGTATTTCCGCTTTGCCAATGGCTGTCTAACTGAGGCTGGGTAATCTGGCAGCGCAGCTAAAGTTTGGTCTAAGCCTGCGGTAAATGAAACAGGCACTGGCAGGTTTCTCTTACCTTCAGCATATTTATGTAACTCTTTCTCTAATTCAGCGTTTTTCATATTCCATCATCACCCCTTGTTGAATGTCAGTGGTTAACCATTTTTCTAACTTCTTTCTTGCTCTGCTCAGTCTGGATTTAACCGTCCCCTCCGGCTGCTCAATAATACTGGCTATTTCCTTCACTGATAAATCCTGGATATAAAAGAGCGTGATCACGATTCGATAATCTTGTTCCAATGTCAGGATTCCTTCTTGAAGATCCATTTTTTCTTCATTACTATAATCCTTATACTGGGGCTTTAACTCCAAGGATTGAATTGGCACGACTTTGTTTCTTTCCCTTAATAATCGAGTACACTCCCGTATCAGAATGCGAGTTATCCACGTTTTGAAGTATTCTGGCTGCTTTAAACTCCGAATCGAAAGATAGGCCTTTAAAACACTTTCTTGCGCAGCATCCAAACAATCACTTTCCGATTTCATGATGGCTGATGCAATCCGATATAAGTCCGGTTCTATTAGCTTAACAAGTCTGGTAAATGCTTCCTTGTCACCCGTTTGTGCTTTCAAGACGTCTTCTGCCATATCCTCACTCAAATCCCTCACTCCCTTTCCAATCATTCATTTCAGCTATTAGAGTGGATAACTGCCATGATCGGTTCCACATTTTAAAACTTTTTTTACATTCTTTTGCTACTCTGTTAAAGAGAAGCCTTTATTCAATAAATGTATTGAATCCTTCCAAATCTCTTCCTTTGAGGAGTCAAATACTATGGCCAACAGTTCTGTATCTTTTCTCTTGGCAGATGAAACCAAACAATATCCAGCCTCATCTGTAAATCCAGTCTTTATTCCATTTGCGCCTTCAAAAAAATAAGGGCTAGCAGGATCTAACAGTTTATTTGTATTTTGGTAAGTTACTTTCTCGTCTGAGAAGCTGTGGATACTCACAATTTCTTTAAACTCTTCTTTCTTCATTGCATGCTTTGCTAACAGGGCCATATCTTCAGCTGTGGAATAATGATCAGGATGATGCAGTCCATTAGGATTAACAAAATGGGAATCAGCCGCACCTAAAGCCTTTGCCTTTTCATTCATTTTTGAAACGAATATCCTTATCGCCTCTTCTTCAGCGAGTGTATGGTTCCCTGTCATTTTCCTGACAATGTGTACGGCAACTGTCCGTGCTGCATCATTTCCGGAAGCAAGCAGCAGTCCACCTAATAATTCTCTTAACGTTAGGCTTTGTCCTTCCGCGAGCCACGCGGTACTTTCGCCTTCCGTTTTCATTTTTGCTTCTCTCCCTACTGTCACTGTTTCATCTAAATCTCCATTTTCAATCGCCAATACAGCAGTTAGTATCTTTGTGGTACTTGCAGGATACATTTTTTCATTTTCATTCTTCGATAGAAGAATTCTTCCTGAATCCATATCCAGCAATAACGCCGCATCCCCATTTAATGTACTGACGGCATCTCCTGTTTCCTTAGGGAGCATGATTCCGATGACTTTGTTTCCTATCAATAAAAATGGGAACATCAGCAAAACGATTACCGCTTTCTTTATTTTGAGCATTGAGCTCACCTCCTGAAAGACTTGATTTCCTCTTTTTAAGGTCATGTTCCTAAAAGTGTTAACACTTAATTAGAGAGGATAATACCGCCTCTGGTTCCCACATTTATCAATTTTCCACATAAAAAAACGATGCTTCCATTGAAGCACCGCTTTAGAGTTTGATAAGGCTGCAGCCCTTATAAAAAACTGCTGCTGCGGCCATTATTTTCACTTATTTCTCATATCAGCCTTTGTCATTTCACTGCGGATATTAACATCCTTAGAGGCATTTCCTTGCTTATTATTAGGATATTTATTTTTGCGTTCACGATTGTCATTGCGATTTGTCATGGCCCTAGTCCTCCCTTTATCAATTAATTACTTCTTACGATTCTTGCCAGCGTTGATATCCTGGTCGTTGCCAAGCTCACCATTGGTTCTGCCTTTTTCTTTGACGATTTTGCCTCCCAGACGGACGTTAGGAACACTGACTTGTTTATCACTCATATTTGTCACCTCCCTTTTTAAGATGCTCATTTATAAAAACAAATTTCCATGGTAATTCATTTAGTTGTTGTCATCAGTTTCTGTTATATATTATAATCTAAATAATAAATCTGTTATACAACAATCCTGTTAAATAAATCTGATTAAGGAGAGGTTAAAATGAATAAAACTGATTCAATTGCACGAAGGATTCTTGGCTGGAAATTGAACAGGTGGGACAGATGGTACGACTATGAAAAAGGCGTCTTTATTTACGACTTCCAGCCTGAGCAGAGACTTAGCCATGCGATGATGGTTGTTGAAAGGCTTGAGGAATTAGGATTCCAATTCAAATCTTCTGGGGATGCCGAAGTATGGTTCAATGATGTGCGGGCAACAGGTGAAACACTCGCTGAAGCTATAACAAATGCTGCCTACACTCTGATTGAAAATACTTCTTTCGTGAACACCGCAAATCTCTGGCGAAGATTGTGCTAGAGACAAAAAAAGCTGTAAAACCACTCCTGGTTTTACAGCTTTTAATATTTATTCCCGGTCCCTTACTGGACGATCCTTTCCTGCCAGCCAGAATGCAGCTGCAATGGATCCGAAGATGACAAGGAATGGCGCGTAGAACATAGTAAATTCAGCCATGGTTTTCCCTCCTATGCATGGTCATTCCTCTTGCCCTGTACATAATCTTTGTTGAACAGGAATAGCTTCAGCAGCAGATACAAGGACGGGAGCAAGAGCCCCAGCCCGGCAATGAATGCGATGATGAGCGCGATGGCCATGGCTTCATTCGTAAAGCTGTCGTAAATCGTCAAATGCGGATACAACAGGTATGGATAATGTGAAACCCCATAGGCGAAGAAGGCGATAATGAATTGGCCAACTAACAATCCAAAAGCAACACCATAGGCTTTTCTTTTACCAATAAGATAAACGGTACCTGCAAACAGAAGAAATGAGATGGCAAACAGCCACCACAAATCCACCAGGCTGCTATAATGCTGTGGGTTATGGTCTTTCAACTCTATGATGATTCCGGTGGCGGCGACAATCGCCGGTACAGACCAGATCAGCGCGTATTTACGCAGCAGTTCAGCAGCCGGTTCATCCTGCGCCTTGTTGGCATACCAGGTTAAAAAGACAGCCGAAATATACAGGACCGCCGCCAGACTAAGAACGACGATGCTCCACGTAAGCGGACTCGTGAATAACGCCAGATAATCAAGGTCGATTCCTGATGCGGTCTCGTTCACAAAACCGCCCTCCGAAATCGTCAATACAATGGATAACGAAGCAGGGATGAATAGACCTGACAATCCATAAAGATATGTGTACCGCTTATGTTCGAGCCCTCCATAGGTGGTAAAAGCATAATAGGCACCCCGGATGGAAAGCAGGATGATCGCGATACTTGCTGGCACCAGCAAGATCGTTCCATAATAGTAGGCGGTTTTCGGGAAAAATCCGACCATCCCTACAAAGAAGAAGACAAGGAAAACATTTGTGACTTCCCAAACAGGAGAAAGATAGCGCTGAATGATCCTTGTTAGAATGTGCTGCTTGCCCCTGAATAAACTGTAGGCATTGAAGAAACCTGCCCCAAAATCGATGGAAGCGACGATGACATAGCCAAACAGGAACAGCCAGAGAACCGAAATTCCAATAGTCTCTAATGTCATCGCACTTCACCCTCCCTCTCAAGCTCCCTGTCGGCGAGCTCCTGCTCCACTGGATTTTTGCGGAACATTCTTGTCAGGACGACGATGCTTCCAATCGCTAAAACAAGATACAATCCTGCAAACAGAAGGAGCATCATATCTACCTGGCCGCTTTTCGTTGCAGCTTCCTCTGTCCTCATTATGCCCCTGAGGATCCATGGCTGCCTTCCCACTTCAGCAAACCACCAGCCTAGCTCGATTGCGAGCATCGCCAGCGGACCGCCTAGAACAATAAGCCAGCGGAACCATCTCGTATGGATAAATCTCATTTTAAACCAGACGCCAAGTACATAGAGGAGCGATAATGCAGTTAACCACATGCCAATCGTGACCATGCTGTCGAATAAGTAATGGATATAAAGCGGCGGTATTTCATCCTCCTCGAATTCATTGAGGCCGATTACCTCCGCATTAGGATTACTGTGTGCCAGGATGCTGAGTGCGTAAGGGATTTTGATTGCATACTTCACTTCGCCGTCATCCAGCACCCCATAAAGCATTAATGGCGCACCCTCATGTGTTTCAAAATGCCACTCTGCAGCAGCAAGCTTTTCCGGCTGGTATTCCGCCAGATATTTTCCTGAAAAATCACCAATAACAGCTGCTGCGATTGAAAATACAAGTCCAATTTTCAATGTTAAAAACAAGGCCTTCTTATGATAGACATGATTCGAACCCTTAAGAAGCCGATAAGCGCCGATCGATGCCAATATAAAAGCGGACGTCATATAAGCAGTTGCCAGCACGTGGGCTACCTTAGTCGGCATCGCAGGATTAAACATCGCCAGGACCGGATTAATATTAACAAGCTGCCCATCAACAAGATCAAAGCCTTGCGGAGCATTCATAAAGGCATTGACAATCGTTATGAACACTGCTGAAAAAGAAGCCCCGATTGCCACCGGGATCAAGAGGAGCAAATGTTTTTTCTGATTCTCAAATCGATCCCATGTGTACAAATAGATTCCTAAGAAAATGGCTTCAAAGAAAAATGCGAAGGTTTCCATGAATAACGGGAGCGCAATGACATTTCCCGCCAGCTCCATGAAGTTAGGCCACAGCAGGGACAGCTGCAGGCCGATTGCAGTACCTGTGACCACTCCGACCGCTACAGTTATGACAAAGCCGCGCGTCCACCTTCGTGCCATTAAAATGTAGTGCTCATCGTTCTTTTTGATACCTACCCATTGGGCGATCATGATCATAAGCGGAATACCTACACCAATCGTAGCGTAAATGATATGGAACGATAACGTCAGCTCGGTTAATACCCGGCTGAAAAAGACTGATTCTTCATTTCCCATTGCTCATTCCCCTTTTCTAACCGGCAAATATACGGCCAATGAAAGACAGACCCATAATTGCAGCAACAATAAAGGCCAGCCACATCAGCATTCTTTCCTGCTTCTTATACATACACTCACCTCTTATTACTTGCTCAATTAATCACAAGATGGACTGTCTTTTACATTTATAACAATAAATTGTGAGAGAAATATGATATGTATTTGTCTTTATTTCTACTTATTCCCCTATGCACTCAAGTTAAAACGAATGACCCTTCATTGTAACAATTCCGTCAATTATATTTACAGGAATAGCCAGGTTAAAAAAAGTTTTAACCGCTAAAAAACCAGGTAAAACAAACTAGAGAAAAATAGACGATTAAAGGGAGATTTTATGACAGCAAGAATTTTCACAGCGCTTATATTCATGATATTAATTTTTACAAGTACATTTCAGTCAGCCGCTTTCGCAAAGAGCGATCACCAAGTGGTCCTCATTTCCTTTGACGGGATGAGAAATGACCTGACAAGAAAATATATGAAGGATGGAAAGCTGCCCAATATCGAAAAGGCCGTAAAGGAAGGCAGCATGGCAAAATATGCGACCACGGTCAGCCCCTCACTTACAGCTCCATCACATGCAGCAATAGCGACCGGGGCACCGCCGCTAAAAACCTCAATCGTTAGCAATGTGTGGCAGGAGCCTGACAAAGCATTGACGAATAAGCAGGACGCTTTTTTAAGTGAGCTTGACGTAGATCCATTGTGGGTCGAGGCAAGAAAACAAGGCAAAACAACTGCGACAGTAGCTTTTGCCGGTGCGAATCCGAAAACTGGCAAACAGGGTGACTACAGCATCTATTACGGGAAAACGTGGTCCCCCAGCAAGGAAGAAAAGCTGACCTTCACCAATGCTGTTAACTGGAAAGACACCCCTCAGAGCTATAGTCCTCTAAAGGAAACTTCCTTCCAATTAAAAGTTAAAGATGGCAAAGACAGGACCCTGTATGTACTAGCCTATGACTCCTCCAACGACCAGAAGGAAAATTACAATCACTTTGTGATTTCTGAGAGCAAACAGCTTGAGGAGGGAGTGGCTGGAGTTAAACGAACTGAATGGGGATCCCTTAGCCTAAATGTGAAAAATAATCAGGCTGCAGGCTTCTGGTTCAGGTTTGCATCCGGCGATCAAACCCTGAAACAGGAGACGAAACTATACAGGACAGCGGTCACCTCTGCGGAAATTGATGGCCCAAAAGGTTTCAGCCAAACCATTCGAGAAAAATTCGGCTTTTTCCCAGCCCAGGATGATGATAGTGCCCTTGAGAAAGGCTGGATTAGCCGACAAGAATACGAAGAGATCTCAGAGCGTTTCGCGAATTGGGTGACAGACGTATCTCTGTTCATCAAGAACGAATACGAACCGGACCTCCTGATGTTCTACGCTCCGCAAATCGATCACCAGGAGCATTTGTACCTCCTGGCAGATCCGCGCCAGCCCGGCTACACGGCTGAAAAATCAAAGCGTTATATGAAAAATATCGAATGGGCGTATAAGACAGCAGATAACATTGTCGGAAAAACGGTGAGCTCATTGGAGAAAAACGAAAACCTATTCATCGTGTCTGACCATGGGATGGAGCCTGCCCACTCCACTCTCGAGCCAAATAAAATCTTGAAAGACAAAGGCCTCATTGTTGCAACTCCAGAGGGCAAGGTAGATATAAAAAAATCCAAAGTAATTGCCATCCCAAGCGGATCGGCGGCACATATTTATATCAACCTCCAATCACGGGAAAAATACGGTGTTGTCCCAGAAAGCGAGTATGAAGAAGTCAGGGAAGAAATTATCAGTGCCTTCAAGGAAGTGAAAGTGGAAAGGAATGTAAAAGGAAAAGTGGTTACCCACCACCTGAATGAAATGTGGAAAAGTATCTGGAATGAAGGGCTGTCCATGGGCTCCCTTGAAGAGAACACGAAAGAATTATACAGCCACGTATTCCGTACAGACAGCTATCCATACGAGGACATTAAGCGCCTGAGCCCAAAAGGCAAACCGGATATGAAGGACGACCATTCCGGTGATATACTGTTAATGGCTGCTCCAGGCTATATCATGGGTAATGGAATGTCAAAAGTGGTCAAGCCTGCAGCAGAGCTTGGGACTCACGGAGGCAGCCCCGAGCGTGAGAAGCTCAAAGCAACTTTTATCGCAATGGGACCGGACATCCCTCAAAAAGAAAAATTGAAGCCCATCTCGAACCTGGATATCGCCCCTACCGTGTACGATATTTTAGGGCTGGAAACTCCGAAATTCGTTGAAGGAAAAAGTATTAAAGAGATAACGGAAAAATAATGACAGCGCCTGCTATCTGGATAAAGATAGCAGGCGTTTCTTCATTTAGTCAGGCGCACCTTCCAGGGCTGGATAATGCCTTTCCTGATATCTTTGGAACACCCAGATGACGGTCGATATCCATAATCCGCTTGCAAGATAGCCCCCGATGACATCACTTGGATAATGGACACCTAAATAAATTCTGCTGGCGCCGATGGCAGCAATCATGAAACTGCTGATTAAAATAACCGCTGTCCTCCCTGAACTGGTTGAAACATGGCGCCATACTAAGAATGCAAGAATACCGTAAAACGAAAACGCATTCATCGCATGTCCGCTTGGAAAGCTATAACCGCCAATTTCGATCAGTCGGTGCATGTCGGGCCTTGCCCTTTCGAAGTACAATTTTAGAAGCCTGTTAAGGAGTGGAGTACTGAACACCACAGCTAAATAAATCAGAATTTCCAGCCTGTGCTTAAGCACTTTAAAAAGAAAAAACAAAACGAAAATAGAGAGGATGGCGATAAATCGAATAGTACCAATATAGGTGAAGAATTTCATGATTCTTGTGAGCCACCCAGCCTCTGTCCCCTGAATCAATGAAATGATGTAGCTGTCAAACCTTACAATCTGGTTGGCTCGTACGAGAAAAGACATCGCTATGAACCCTATCAAAGATACAAAGAACGCAGTCACCAGCTGCATATTGAACTTCATATAGCACCCCCCTCTGTTGTCCTTTATCGATGAAAGTTTACCCTTACTATTCCCTTTCGAAAATAAAAAAGAAGGACGAATTTGCCCTTCTTTGAAACAATGTATTGGGGAGAACTGAAATAGTTATGGAGAGGGCCTATTAGAACCACTTAGCGTCGTTTTTTCTTTTTGAATTGTCTTGAGAGCTTCTATTAAAGCCACTCAGCTTCGGATTTTCCGTTTGAATTGTCTTGAGAGCGCCTATTAGAACCACTCATTATCAATTTTCGCTTTTGAATTGTCTTGAGAGTGCCTATTAGAACCATTCATCATTAATTTTTGCTTTTGAATTGTCTTGAGAGTGCCTATTAGAACCATTCATCATCAATTTTCGCATTTGAATTGTCTTGAGAGTGCCTATTAGAATCACTCATCATCAATATTCGCTTTTGAATTGTCTTGAGAGCTCTTATTAAAACCACTTAGCTTGGTTTTTGCTTTTGACTTGTCTTGAGAATGCTTATTAGAACCACCCAGCTTCAATTTTTCCGTTTGAATTATCTTAAGAGGGGCTATTAGAACAACTCATCATTGCTTTTCGCTTTTGAGCTGTCTTAAGAGACCTTACCTGTCAAGGCACTCCTCAGCTTTCTTTTCCAATCACAATCCCTGGCCGCCCAACCGGGTAATATTCAATCCTCTCGCATGAATGGATTGCCTCTTCCAACAGGCAATTCCGCCCGTCGAAAACAATGGGCTGCTTCATGGTTTTCACCAAAGCTGCCAGATCAAGCTGCCTGAATTCCTTCCATTCTGTAACAATGAACAGTGCGTCAGCTCCTGATGCAGCTTCGAAGGCTGAAGCTGCATATTCGATACTATTGCCGATTACTTTAGTAGCATTCGCCGCTGCCACTGGGTCGTAACCTGTTACATTGGCTCCGAGCGCAATTAAAGCTTTTGCAATTTTAATCGATGGTGCTTCCCGCATGTCGTCTGTTTCTGGTTTGAAGGCGAGGCCAAGCATTGCAATCTTTAATCCAGTCAGCTTCCCGCCGAAATGCTGCAATGCTTTCTTCACAAGAAGCTCATGCTGCTGCTCATTAATCGCAATTGTTTCTTTTAGCAGTGAAAATGGAATTCCATGCTGCGAGGAGGTGTGGAGAAGTGCTTTTACATCCTTCGGAAAACAAGAGCCGCCATACCCGATTCCCGCTTTTAGAAACGCTTCTCCAATCCGTCTATCCAGCCCCATTCCGATTGAGACGTCTTCCACATCTGCCCCTGCTGCTTCACAAAGATTGGCGATTTCGTTGATAAAACTTATCTTCGTAGCCAGGAATGCATTTGCCGCATATTTAATCATTTCTGCACTTTTCACATCCGTAAGGACAAAAGGAACTCCGAGCGGCTGGTACATTCCCTTGATTTTTTCAGCGGCGTCAGCATGCTCCGCTCCGATGATAATCCTGTCTGCCATCATCGTATCCGTTATTGCTGATCCCTGCCGCAGGAATTCAGGATTGGAAACCATTTGAAAAGGGACCCTCCCCTTCAGCTCTGCCTCAAGCAAGCCCTTAATGTATTCATTTGTTCCAACGGGTACGGTGCTCTTGATCACCACAACTGTATCCTTCTCAATATGGATAGCCATATCCTTTATGGCTCGTTCCAGATAGGACAGATCCGCGCTGCCATCCTCACCCTGAGGAGTTCCGACAGCGATAATCACAATTTCTGCCTGGGACAAGCCTTTATAGTGGGATGTGGTAAAATCAAGGTTTCCTGCTTTCATGTTTCTAATCAGCAGCTCTTCAAGCCCTGGCTCATATATAGGTGAAATTCCTTGTTTGAGTGTTTCCACTTTCTTTTCATCAACATCGATGCAGACTACCTTGTGGCCAATCTCTGCGAGACAGACACCAGTGGACAGGCCGACATATCCTGTACCCAAGACGGCGATCCTCATGGCAATTCCTCCCCGTCCTGACTCTCGGCCTTTGCTTCAAGATAAACCTTTTCAAGGTATTCAAGCACGTTTTGCCTGATATCTTCCCTTTCCAATGCAAAGTCGATCGTTGCTTTGATGAACCCTATCTTGTCGCCAATGTCGTAGCGTCTTCCTTCAAAGTTATAAGCGAGTACAGCCTGCTTTTTATTCAATTCATTGATTGCATCAGTCAGCTGCAGCTCCCCGTTATGTCCGTAGGGCAGCTTTTCCAGAACTTCAAAAATCTCTGGCCTTAAGATATAGCGGCCCATGATGGCAAAGTTAGATGGGGCCTCTTGCTGAACAGGCTTTTCTACCAGGGAATCAATGTAAAACAAGTCTGGCTGAAGGCTTGCTCCCTTTGGTTTAATAATTCCATACTTACTTACAGCCTCTTCAGGTACAGGCTGGATCGCGACTACGGAGCTGTTGCAGTATTCGAACACATTGATGATCTGCTTTAGGCAAGGGGTTTCCGATAATACAATATCATCCCCGAGCAATACTGCGAAGGGCTCGTTGCCGATGAAGCTTTGTGCGCATAAAATGGCGTGTCCAAGGCCCAATGCTTCCTTTTGGCGGACATAGTATAAATTCGCCAGGCTTGAAATTTTCTGGACTTCTTCTAAAATAGCAATCTGATTCTTTTTTAATAATGCATCTTCCAATTCATAAGATTTATCGAAATGATCCTCAATTGACCGCTTCCCTCTGCCGATAATAATGATAATTTCCTCAATCCCGGAGGCTACTGCTTCCTCTACTATATATTGGATTGTCGGCTTATCCACTATCGGCAGCATTTCCTTTGCCTGTGCCTTTGTCGCCGGCAAGAACCGCGTTCCAAGCCCCGCTGCAGGGATTATCGCTTTTCGTACTTTCATATGCTGCCTCCCTCTTTGAATCCGATAATCTTGTATATTCAAATGGGCGAGCAGCGGTCACGTTGAAAGCCTATCAAACCTAAAATAGACTCTTGGATGCCATTGCTTAATAGATTCCAGCCTATGAAAAATACGATGCCTAGGCAGGTGATATAAATAGCCTTAAGACTTTATAGGTTATAAATCAAAATTAAAAAACAAGAATGACATCATTCTTGTTTTTCAGATTCTGCCCTCTGGCCCGGAATCACTTCAGTTTTTCTTGCATTGGCAAATATACTTTTTTGATATATCTGGCCATCAATTTGGGAAGCATTTTCGTCCGCCGTTTTAGCAGTGCTGTCACCATGGCCTTCCGTTCTTCCTTTGTGACCTGCCAATCCTCAGGAATCACAGCGACAATTTCTTCTAGCAGGAAAATCGGAATTGTTTGAATCAGCTCCAACGCTTCGGAAAACGCATCCTCTCTTTCGGTAAAAGAGGCCATGAACAGATGTGCTGCGCTTTTTCTGATGCCTGTCGGGATAGTTTCAAGCTTGTCGATTTGCCAATTATACGAGCCTAAGACCTCCGCATGGTCGATGATCCACATTTTATAAAAATTTTGATCAACACACTGAAAAAGGATATTTTTTCTCGTCCGGTCACGGTTTCCCATCCAATAGTCAAACAGGATAACAGCCGCCAGTGTCTCATTGTTAACGATACTGGTAATGCCAGAAACTTCATGTCCGTTTAGGCAGTCGGGAACATATAGGGAGGCAAATTGGTACTGTGTGACAATTACTCCTGAAAGCTCAGGGCTTTTCGCAATAAAGTCAGCCGGTATCTCTGCCAACTGTGAGAATGGCACCGGCAGTCCCAGATATCTTGCGAGGCAATAGGATAACCATTCGTTTGGCAAAGTCCTCTCGAAGCCTTCCTGAAAAAATTTAACGACATACTCTCTTCCATCGTCGAAGGCTATTAAATGGGCATTCGATTTGCCCTCCAGTTTTCTCCGATAAGCGACAGGCTGAATCATCTCTTGCCCGCCCCCTTCCGGTCACCATGAACAATTTCATAAAGCAAATCAATATATTGGTCGGCTACCACTTCAATCGCAAAATGCTGCTGTACATGCTGGCTTGACGTTCTTGACATCTGGTGATGAAGCTCTGGTGCATCAAGGATTGAATACAGTTTCTTTACCGCATCGTCGACATTTTGCCCTCGGAAGAGCATCCCGGTCTGCCCGGGTAAAACCAGCTCCGTGACTGGCTTCATATTAGAGGCTACTACCGGCACACCGCACGCCATCGATTCGATAAAAGTGTTGCCGAAGGACTCCGATTTCGTCGTGGCGAGTGTGCAGCCACCTGACTTTCGGATTTTGGCATAAACATGTGGCATTTGCTGATAGGGGATGACAGGAAACCATTTAACGATATCCTCAAGGTTCTCTTCCTGCCATTTTGCTGCGAAATCTTCACGCTGAACGCTCTGTGCGCCGCCAATCACCCAGAACTCTATATCATTTCGCTCTCGCTTTACCTTCTTTGCTATCTCCAAGAGCATGGGCCAGTTTTTCCGTTTATCCAGTCTTCCGATCCAGCCAATGATTTTCTTGCCCTCAGGAAGAACAGGAGCACTGCTGTAATCGATCAGTTTTTCCGGCAGCATTTTAAAAAAGGATGTATCGATTCCGTTATAGATGACTTCTACTGGTTCTGTCTCCGTCAAAATAGAGACAATCCGTTTTTGATAGTCAGATGGAACAATAATGGTTTCTGGTTTGATTCCCCTGAAACTTTTTATATGTGGCTGCAGTTTGATGATTTCCGGTGTCCGTGCCTCGATGATCACTGGTCCGGTGTATTTTGCCTTCAGGATCCATTTATAGGCAGCAGCAGTATCAACTACGATGATTGCGTCGTAATGATTTGATTTGATGATGTTGATAATCTTCTTTTCGTCCTTGGTTAAATAAACAGGAGCGATGTCCTCCATGATATGAAGTCCGCCATGATCAGTTGTATACAGGAATTCCGTATCAATTCCATGCTTTTTAAAATAAATCGAGCGATTCCGCCACCCGGCATTGACACCGCCGACTGTCAGAAGCCGCCAGATTACGAGTACTTTCATTCCGGTTACTCCTCGCTGAAATTTTGGCTCCTCCCCTTGTTTACTCACTTCTTCCGTTTCTTGCTTTTCTTCTTTTTCTTGTCCAGCCCTTCCAGGACTTTCTCCCAGGATGCATTGTCTATCTTCGGACTCTTTAATTCCTTTCCGGCTGCTTTAGTGAAGTAAGAAGACAAATCAATGTTCCCCTGCTTCCCTTTGCCATTCCTCTTTCTTCGTTCTTTAGGCAAAATCTTATTCTCTAACCGATCCCAGTGTTCATCAATTTTATCCATAACTTCATCAGGGTCAGCGCCGCGCGCGAGCATTGTCTTGACCCATTCTTCCTTGAAGACTTTGTGCATCATATTTTCCAGCTGGCTAAAATGAACCTTTTTATCTGAAACATTTAAAAGTTTTTCGCTTAGTTCACTGATTTTTGCCTTATCTGGTTTTTCCTCAAGCAATAAATGATAGATCTCACGCGAAATCTCTTCCATTTGGATATAGTACTTCCATTCCTCGTAAAGCTCTGGTTTCAGCTCCTCTACATGGGAAAGGAAGATTTTTTTATTTTTCTCCCCAAGGGAAGTGAGCAATTTTCTTGGATATGGATAGACGCGATCACGCCAGACAGCTCTTGCCACGTCAATGACCTTCAGGCTTCCGTCCGGCTGCAGGTAAATCTGCCTCTTATGATGGTCGATCCGGTCAAAGCCTATCTCCTTGAAGGTTACCAGCAGGTGGATCAGCTTTAGCGATAGTTCTTCAGTCAGCGGCTGTGACTGCAAATATTCTCTGACGTCCACACCTTTGATGATATCCATTGCAATATACAAATCTCCCTTTGCGTGCAGGCGCGGAAAAAGCTCTGATTTCTGGCCAAGAGACAGGGCATAGTATTCGCGCTCGCAGTCCTCCATATTGCCAAATACTTTTACGCATATATCCTCAGTGAATTTGAATACGGCACCCTGACGCCCTTTGCCTATCATCTCCAGGGGAGAATTATTGACAACATCGACATCCTCGTTCTCCAGATTGGTTACTTTGATTTCCTTCATGCACTTCTTTAAAAATTTTGTATCCACAACGTTCCTCCTTGCAGTCATGGTTTGCTAAAAAAACTGCTTTCTTATTTAATTAATTCCAGAAAAACAGAAAGCGTAAGGGCAGAAATCTAGTAAAGGAAAAATGTGTCCACTCTATGGGACATGTGCTTATAAGGTTACCAATGGCAGATGCTTTTTTTCTTGCTGGGTAGAAGGTAAAATGAAAGAGAAAGGAAGTGGACACATGGCGAGTTCAACTGCTGGCACAAAACAATCACATTTGACACAATACATTCCGCCAAAAGGCGTATACGAACAGTTCGAAGATGAAACCCAATATTTTGAAAAAGTGAAAGAATGGGGCCTGAGCGCCAAGAAGGAATTTTGGTACAAGGACAGATACCAGCACTGCCTGGTGGCTATCAAGGGTTTCGAAACCTTCGGTGAAACGGCTGAATACAACACACTTGTGGTTGAATTCCCGGATGGAAACCTGATGTGCATCCAGCCTGCCTATTTGAAAGAGATGCAGTCCTCAGGCTTCGGCAAGGAGCTCATTGAACAGAGCGAAGAAAGCTTAACTGCTAAACCAGAAGCTGCCACTAAAACTGAAAAGGTGCAAAGTTCAGTTCCTTCAGTTGAGGAAAAAGCAGAGAAACCAGCGAAGAAGGCGAAGGAAAAAAAGGAAAAGGCAGCTAAGTTGGTGCTGCCTGAAGATAAGGTCCATTTTACAGCCAAGGTGAAGCAATTTGCCTTTAGCTGGAACCATTTCAATGAGGATAATGATGAAGTGGTCGTGTTCGAGGATGTACGGATTGAGCAGGATGAACCGATCGAGGTCGGCCTTGCCTGGGGTTCACATAGCAAAACCTTGAAAAAGCTGGAGCTTGAACCTGGCCAGGAGCTGGAGTTCGATGGAAAAATCGTCAAGAAAAGCCTGCCCAAGGGCAAGGATGTTGAAGATGAAGCAATGCTGCTGGATGTATCGGTGGCCTATAAAATCAATAATCCATCTAAAATTGTTAAGAAGTAAAGTGATGCCTGACACTACCATTGAGCAAGTCAGATAGGCTTCAATGAATATTTGTATTCCTATAAGAGTAACCCTCCTGCTGGTCAGTTCTTTGCTGGTAACAAAATATTACTGATAATGTTTGCATTTCACTCAAATAACCGTCATGCTTAAGAGGATTGACCAACTAGAAGAGGACGAGCAGGTGATACTATGATCGAAATCAAAACTTCAACCATAAGCAACGGAGAGTTCAACAGAGGTGTATTCGCCAAGCGTGACATTGCGAAAGGCGAGCTGATCCATGAAGCACCAGTACTTTCTTATCCGAACGAGCAGCATGAGCATATCGAAAAAACGGCACTCGCTGACTATGCATTTGAATATGGAATCAACCATTCGGCCATCCTGCTTGGATATGGAATGCTGTTCAACCATTCCTATGAGCCTAATGCGACATATGATATCAATTTTGACAATCACACCTTTGATTTCTATGCATACCGTGATATCCGTGCTGGAGAGGAAATTGTCATTAATTATAATGGAGAGGTCGATAACAATGACCCTCTATGGTTTAATGAAGAGGAAAAATAGCAGAAAGCGGCTCCCAAATGGAAGCCGCTTTTTCCTTACTTTTCAATGAAATCCAAATAGACCATTACGGTTGTTCCCTTCCCTTTTTCGCTTTCAATTTTCATCTGGCCGTTATGTTCCTGGATGATTTTATTACTGACAGTCAAGCCAAGCCCGATTCCCTTATCCTTTGTCGTGTAAAACGGCGTTCCCAAGTACCTCATCAGCTCCGCTTCAATTCCCGGCCCTTCATCAGCAATGCTGATCAGTATCTTCCCTTCACTGTCCTTTTTTGTATTGATAAAGACCTTCCCGCCATGCGGCATCGATTCAATCGCATTTTTAAGAAAGTTCAAAAACACTTGTTTGAGCTGATGCGGATTGCAAAGCAGCATGACTGGGTCTTCACTGTAATTTGTATTGACCTGGACATTGTGCAGCATTGCTTGCGGGTGGATGACACTGATTGTGCTGTCAAGGATCGTTCTTAAATCCTCTTCGACAAATTGGACAGCCTGCGGCTTGGCGAGTGACATGAACTCATTGACAATCATATCGATACGGTCCAGTTCATTCATGATGATCGATAAGTAATCTGCCTGCTTCTCTTTTTCGAAACAGGTTTGCAGCAGCTTCGAGAAGCCCTTCAGAGCGGTCAGCGGGTTGCGGATTTCATGTGCCACTCCTGCTGCAAGCTGCCCGGTAACAGACAGGCGGTCCAGATTTCGGATTGTGGCATCATTTTTGACCCGGTCGGTAATATTCCTCCCGACGCTAACGAACGATTCGATTTCTTTTTTGTCATTATAAATTGGTGAAAAATTGTATTCTGTATAAACAGCAGTATTGTCGCAGGTAGTGAATTTTTTTTGAAGAAGCTGCGGCTCTCCCGTTTCCAGGATTTCGTTTAGTTTTTTATCCAGAATCATGTCTTCTTTTGGCGTTAAAAATTCGCTTAAGCTTTTGCCGACAATCTTCTCGGGGGGCAAACCTATTACTTTCCCATGAGAAGGCGAAGCGTAAACAATTGTTTTATCCTTTTGGATGACCTTGATCATATCAGTCGTATTTTCGGTAATCAATTCATAGAGTTCCCGGGTCCTGTGCAGTTCTTTTTCCATTTGGACAATTTCCGTTATATCTCGATAAATAGCAATGACGGCAATGATTTCTCCGTTTTTATTGCGGAATGGAGAATAGGAAACTGCAATGTCCAGCAGAGAACCATCCTTATGGTAACGCTGGGTGATCATATTGGTATAAGCTTGTCCCTTTTGCACTTCCTCAATAATATCCGGTACGAACTGGGGATTGGCAAATTCATAGAAGGTGCGTCCGATAACATCCTCCTCGGTGAACCCGAAAATCTTTGTATATATATGGTTGATCCTGACAAAGCGATTCTCCATATCGACAATAGCAAACCCGTCCGCAGTACAGCCCAAAAATAAATCAAGAAGCTCATCTGGATTATAATTCGTATGATCCTCGGTTCCAAACAGGGGAAAACTATTACGCATAGAGATCTCTCCAAACATTTCATTATCTTTATAATACTATTTTACTGAAAGTTTCCACTTTTCAAAAGATGTATTTTATAAGTTCTCTACTTCCCTGACTGGAATCGCTTAATGAATGTTATTTAAGGGTAGTTCAGGGTACTTTAATAAAGTCATGGTTATCCGTGCATAGGTCCAAAATATAAATCGAATGATTTTATAGGAGGTTTTACATATGAATAAGGTTGCCATCATTACAGGCGGAGGCAGTGGATTAGGCCAGGCTGCCGCACTTAGATTAGCAGAGGAAGGAGTGGACATCGCTGTTGTTGATATTAATGAAGAAGGCGGAAATGAAACTGTTGAAATGGTAAAAAAAGCAGGAGCAGATTCCATTTTTATCAAAGCTGATGTTTCCAAACAAGAAGATGTAAAAAATTATGTTGATCAAACCGTTGAACATTTTGGGACAATTGATTATTTCTTCAACAATGCGGGAATCTCTGGCAGCGGGGCATACTTCCTGGATTCTTCCATTGAAGAAATGAATAAAATAGTCGGCATCAATTTAATGGGAGCTTTATACGGTGTACGCTACGTTGCAGAAGTAATGCTGAAAAATGGAGGCGGCTCCATCGTTAACACTGCATCCAGTGCGGGTGTGATCGGGCAGGATTCTGTCGTAACTTATTCAGCTACAAAGCATGGAATTATCGGCCTGACAAAGAGTATGGTTGCGGAATACGGCAAAGAAGGACTTCGCGTGAACGCCATTGCTCCAGGCCCAACAGAAACTCCAATGGTAAAAGCTTTCTATGAAGCTAATCCGGAAATGAAGGAGAATGCCACGAGAGGAATTCCCCAACAACGCCTGGGAACACCGGAAGAGGTAGCAGAACTTGTAACATTCTTATTAACATCCAAGGCTGAGTATATTAATGGTGAAGTGATCCGAATTGATGGCGGATTCACGAATACTAAATAACACCAAATGCAATCAGACTGTAGGAAAATCATATCCTACAGTCTGAAACCACATCTTAGGTTAGATAATTAAGAACTTTTCCTACTGCAGCTTCTGCCTGGTCGATGCAGCCAGGAATCCCCACTCCTTCAAAGGAGCCACCGGCTAGGAAGACTCCTGGGAGCTCCCTGCTTAAATTCTCCTTAACCTTTTCGATTTTCTGCAAATGACCTACTGTATACTGTGGCATCGCCTTTTTCCATCTTGTCACGATGTGAAACTCAGGCTTCACGGTGATATTCATCGTTTTGTTTAAATCTTTTAAGACAAGCTCGACTATTTCTTCATCAGAAAGATCGACTGCCCCCTGGTCATCCGGCTTTCCTACATAACAGCGCAGCAATGCCATATCCTCGGGAGCCGTTCCGGGCCACTTCTTATGCGTCCAGGTACAGGCAGTAATCCTGAAGCAGCTGTTCCTGGAAACGAGGAAGCCAGTTCCCTCGATGTCTTTTTCAATCGCTGACTTCGGGAACGCCATCGCTACATTGGCAACCGAATTGGCTGGCATGTCTTTAAAAACATCCATAAAGGAGTAATCAGACAGCATCTTCCGGGCATGGAAACGGTCTGTTGCGATAACGACGCTGTCCGCAATTTCTGCTTCTCCGCTAGTGAATAGTACCCGATAGCCCTTCTCCAGCTTTTCAACTTTTTCTACTGCTGTTCCCTTAAGAACAGAGTCCTTTTGAAGTCTTTTTTCCACTTGGCGGATGAGCTCTTCCAATCCGGTAGTCAGAGAAATGAACATTCCCTTTTTGGAAGGAACCTTTTTCGCTGTTTTCGGCGGCTTTGGCATCGTCTTGTTCAGGCCGACTACGAGGCTGCCATGCTTCTGTTCAATATCATAGAAGTTCGGAAACAGCGCCATCAGGCTGAGCTCATCGATATCCCCTGCATAAATCCCGGACAATAATGGTTCAATCAGATTTTCCACCACTTCATCTCCAAGACGTCTGCGGAAAAAAGCCCCTAAAGATTGGTCTTCCATCGCCTTGCCCTTTGGTAAAATAAAATCCCCGGCTGCCCGCAGTTTGCCCAGAGGAGAAAACAGCCCCGACAGCGCAAACGGAGTAACCTGTGTAGGGATTCCCATGAACGATCCCTCTGGCATGGTATGCAGCTTTCCGCGTGCGTAAATATAGGATTTACCTGCAGTATTTGAAACGATTTTATCCTGGAGGCCTACTTCTTCTATTAATCTAAGCGCGCTCTTTTTTCTGGCAATGATTGAATCAGGACCCCGTTCGATGGTAAAACCATCCCTCTTTGCCGTGCTGATCACACCTCCAAGCCTCTCGCTCGCTTCTACTAATTTCACCTGTAATGGAATCAATTTTTCGCTTGCTTCTTTTTGGAGGTAAAAAGCCGTCGCAAGCCCCGTAATGCCCCCGCCAATGACGATGACCTTCTTGTTTTCCATTCTGCTCACCTATTCCCTAGTGTTGATATACCGATTTTATATTTTGTGGTTAACTATATCTGTGAATTTTTTAACATAATTTGAGTATAGCACCAGTTTCCCAGCTGACGAGGGGAGCTTTTTTAACAAAATGTGAAATTACCTTTCATTTGAGTCTGTTAAAAGATTAATTGCGAATTTCTCATGTTTCAACAAGGAATTATCTTAGATTATGAGTTATTTGATGGGGGAATAGGTGTCGTATTATCAATGTTCCCGGGTCCGGGACGATTTATCTACGTAAATGCGAATTTATCTACGGTTAAGGTCAATTTATCTACGGTAAATGCGATTATATCTCCGGTAACAGTCAATTTATCTACATTCACACTTACCAGGCTCTCATTTTTGGGCACTGGTTTTATATCCGAATCCACTTCTCATTCAGACAGTTTGGAGCTATAGATCTCTTCATCGTCATATTTAAATGCCGAACCCCAGCTGCAAACTAAAGCCCGGAAATAATTCCGGGCTTTCATTTAGGCATGCAAATCTCTTTTCCTATAAAACAAATAGGTTGCCAGCGTCAATAGGATAATCAGCACAACAGATAATGCGAGAAAAATTGTGTCCAATCCGCCTTCCATCAAAATATCCTTGGCATCGTAATACTGGAATGGAGTGAAATATCTCAGCCCTTCAAGCTTTGTGTTCATCTCGATGGCGATGGATAATATGAAGAAGATCAGCAGGACAGCTGTCGATAATGACGTAGCCTTTTTTGCATTTTTTAACATGGAGGCAATTGCCGTGCCAATCACCAGGAACAACAGCTGCAAAATGAACATGCCTGCCATCAGCAAAGCGATGTCGCTTGTATAATTCACTCCAGCTGCAAATTTCCCGACCATTCCGAGCGAGGAAGCGAATGTTACTAGATTAAAAATCACGACATTACCCAGGGCAGCGAGCAATTTTGAAGTAATCATCCTCGATCTTGAAACAGGTTTTACGACCAGGAATTCAACGGTCTTATCACGCTCTTCCTTGGAGATGATATTCGCGCCAAGCATAGCTGCATGGATTGCCGCCATCACGGCAAGATATAAAAACAGCACTCCGTAGTAGCCTATGGGAGATGATAAATCAAGCGACCCCACTCCCATGATGGCCTGCAGCGATTTCGGCATATCCGCCATCAGCGAATTCATGGACTGCCCTGTGCCTTCAAGGCTTGCATACTTGCCCATTCCAGACGCAACCATGAAGATGATGCCGATTGACCAGATGATTAAAGCCTTCCTGTTTGCTTTCATTTCCCTCATGAAAATATTCATGTTTCCAGCCTCCTCCCTAGACGGTATGGACATCCTTTTTTACATACAGATAATAACTGGCCGAAACCGCAGCAATGATGAATAGGATAGCCGCCGCCAGAAAGGAATTTTCATAGGCGCTATTTTTAATGACATAGGCGGAATCAAAATAGTTAAACGGCGTGAAATATCTTAACGCTTTGTCATCCGTTGTCGAGCTGACCATTCCGATGATGAAAAAGCCAAACACCGTACCAAGCGAAACAGAAATGACAGATTTAATTTTTGGGAATGCCGCAGATACAATGATTCCGAGAGCCAGGAATATAAGCTGGATGATAAACAGCGATCCTGAAACAAGGATTAATCCTTTACGGCTAAAATCATTACCGGCCACAGCTGCAGCAATCACCATTGTTCCCACGATAAAGACGATATTCGTAAGCACCAGAGAAACAAATGCGGCCAAAAGTTTGGACGTAACAATCTGAACCCGTGTCACCGGCTTTGTCAGCAGAAAATCGGCAGTCTTATCTCTTGTTTCTTTTGATAAGATCGAGGTCCCAAGGTTCATCGCCTGGATGGCTCCCGCAAGTTTGATGTACGTAAATGCATAAGAGAAGAATCCTAGAAGTGTCGCAATGCTGTCAACTGACAATCCAATCGCCTTCCTTAGCTCAACCGGGAAGCCTTCGAGCATCTGCTTGAATTCATCCGCATCCCTGGAGAAGGAGGGGTACATCGACAGGAACAGAGCAACCAGGGCGACGAGTGAAACAGTCCAGACCACGGTCGATTTCCGATATGCCTTCAGTTCATGAAGGAAGATGTTCATGGCTTACGCCTCCTTCTCATAATAATGCATGAAAATCTCTTCGAGGTCCGGCTCCTCAATCCAGAGGTTCATGATGTCAATTTCAGCAATTCTCTTCAGGATGGAGTTGATGTTTCCTTTGAATAGGAAACTGATCGTGTTTCCATCCTGTTCAAGCTGATTGACACCATCTGCTTTGAAATGCTCTCTATCAATATGTCCTGCTGTTTCGATTCTGAATTTCTTGTACGTGTTTTCCTTAAGCGTACTGATTTTCTCGACAGTGACAATTTTGCCTTCCTTGATGATTGCCACCCGGTCACACAGCCTTTGAACCTCGCTTAAAATATGGGATGAGAATAGAATGGTCGCACCCTTCTTGTTCTCATTCTCCAGCAGCTCAAAGAACTTTTGCTGCATAAGCGGATCAAGGCCGCTTGTCGGTTCGTCAAGAATGATCAGCTTTGGCTCATGAAGCAGCCCCTGGACGATCCCAACCTTCTTTTTATTGCCTAGAGAAAGGTCGTCGATTTTCTTCGTAAGATCTAGCTCCATGATTTCAGCCAGCTCCTTGATCCTGCTGGTGCAATCCTTTTTATAAAAACTGGCCGAGTACTTCAGCAGATCAATAACCTTCATATTGTCATAATAAAAAACTTCTGATGGCAAATAACCGATTTCCTTCTTGATCTCCGGTCCAGCTGTAATAATATCCTTGCCAAAAATCGCTGCGCTTCCGCTTGTCGGATAAATCAGCGATAACAGCGTCCGGATCGTCGTCGATTTCCCTGCGCCATTTGGGCCGATGAATCCAAATATCTCCCCTTCTTCCACATTGAAGCTTACATTCTCAATTCCCCTGGCCTTGCCGTACATTTTCGTCAGATTTTTAATCTCAATCACGTTCATGCCAGACCCTCCCAGATTCATGTATCTCTCACTTATAGAACGACTTTTTCAGCATTTCGATATATACTTCTGCTTCTTTAAATGCTTCATCAAAATCGCTGATTCCCTTGTTAAGCAATTTTGCTTTTTCCATCTCCTGATTGCTGAAGCCTTCCAAAGTCCACATGATGATATTGATTGTTTTTCCAATATCAGTTCCTTCACGGAATCTCGAAAGGTCGATGTTTTCAAAAAGCCTGTTATAGCTTGTGTGCATCAGTTCCATGGTGGTGCTGGTAAGCTCCGTGCTGACTTCTCTTGCCGCTTCCATTGAGGCTTTCATCATGAAATTGAACACTTCAGGGTACTTAATCATCAGCTTGCTTTTAAGTCGCATTAAATTCTTCAACCGCTCAAAAATATCCCCTTCGCTGAAATCCAGTTCATTGAAGAATTCCTCCGCCAGCACCTCGACAAAATGGTTGTATAAAAATAAATACAGTTCTTTTTTGTTATTAAAGTAATGGAATAACAGGCCTTTTGAGATTCCTGCTGATTTCACGATTTCGTTGGTGGATGCATTTTCGTACCCTTTTTGGGCAAATTCCTTAAGGGCTGCATTCAGGATCCGTTCCTGCTTTTCTGGGTGCAAGCTTAAAAACTTTAAAGACATTTTAGCCTCCTTAAACATTATTGACCAGTGTGGTCAATTACATTGTATTCCTCATTGACCACACTGGTCAATAAAATTCATGAACTATTTTTCGACATAAAAAGGCTGCCTCATTTATGAATAAGACAGCCTGAAAAAGTATTATTTTTTTCTGATCACAGCTCTAATCGGACTTCCATCCGCCTGCTGCAGAGGCAGCGGCAGGGCTGCAAGCTCGTAATCACCTGGCTCGACCTCATCCAGCACCAAGCCTTCAAGGATATGAATCCCGTTACCGTTCAATTCGTGATGGGCACTCAATTCCTTGCTGTCGAGAGGGTCGACAGATGGCAAATCCAGTCCCAGAAGCTGAACTCCCTGCTCTGCAAGATATACGGCCAGCTCTGGCTCAATATGCGGGATGGATTCAGGGAATACTGTTTTGTCCTTCCATGCATCAGTTCTGATCAATAAACGCTTCACGCCCTGCAGCGATTCATCCTTCAAATGGCTGATTCCAATGCTGGCAGGCTGATTCAAATGAATGACCTTTGCGTGACCGATATAAAGATTGAAATCGAGGTCAATAACCCTTTTTCCATCATTATCAAAATGGAACGGGGCATCAATATGCGTGCCTGTATGGGTGCTCATCGTCACCTGGCCCACATTTACAGAACCGCTCTCCTCCATCCCCCAGCTCACTCTGTACTGGAACGGTGTATCTCCCGGCCAGACAGGAATGTTATCATGCAGAACCTGTGAAATATCTTTCCATTCTCCCATAGCGTTACCTGCTTTCTTTCAATATTTATAGCTTCGTCCTCAGGCTCCAGAGCTCGGGGAAGAATCTGTGGTCGACTACCTTTTTTAAATAGGATACACCTGCGGACCCGCCTGTTCCAGGCTTGTGGCCAATAATCCGTTCGACCGTGCTCATATGGTTGAAGCGCCAAAGCTGCTGCAGGCTGCCGATATCGACAAGCTTCTCTGCGAGCTCATACAAGTCCCAATATTGGTCCACATTACGGTACACTGTCAGCCACGCTTCCTCGACACTGGCATTGGGTTCATAAGGGGCAGACCAATCCCTGTTCAGCGCTGCATCATCAATTGACAGACCTCTCATGGCCATCGCACTGATTGCCGCATCATAGATACTCCGTTCATGAAGTGCGTCCTCCATTTGCTTTGAAAGCTCTGCATCATGCTTGTAGACAGACAAGGCATGGGCATTCTTCTGGCCGAGCGCAAATTCAATCAGGCGATTCTGGTACGACTGGAATCCGGAAGAATGACCAAGCTTGTCGCGGAATTCCATGTATTCAGATGGTGTCAAAGTGGATAATACGCTCCATGACTGGATCAATTGCTGCTGGATTCTCGACACCCTTGACAGCATTTTGAATGATGGTTCCAGGTCATTTTTTCGGATGCATTCAATGGCAGCCTTGACTTCGTGCAAAATCAGCTTCATCCACAGTTCGCTTGCCTGGTGGATAATGATGAACAGCATTTCATCATGGTGGTCAGAAAGCCGCTGCTGGCTTGATAAAATTTTATCTAACTGCAGGTAGCTTCCATATGACATTTCTTTTTCAAAGTCTGTATGAATCTGTTCTTTTTCAAGTCCTGACTTTTGATTCTCCATCCCTTTAGCCCCCTTGGAATTTAAGCTACAACTTCACGCTCATTGCTGTATTTTTCATATAATTTCCCAGTCATGATTTCCTTTAAAATTTGAACGGCATTCCAGACATCAGTATAGGAAGTATACAGTGCTACTGGTGCAAGCCGGACGATATTCGGAGCGCGGAAATCCGGGACGATCCCCTTTTCCTTGAGCGCTTTGCAAATCCTTGCCGCTTCCTTGTGCTCCAGGCTGACATGGCCGCCGCGCCTGAAATCCTCGACAGGGCTGCCGATCGTAAAGCCGGCATCACCTAGCTCATGCTCTATTAAATCCATTAAGTATTGATTGATTTTCAGGGACTTTTCACGAATGTTATTGATCCCTGCCTCATCAAACATTTCCAGGGAGCCCAATAGCGGAGCCAGGCTTAACACATGCGGGGTGCCAATCTGGTAGGCACCTGCATTTTCCGCTGGTGTCATCACATGGTCCATATCGAACTGCTTATCCTTTCGCGAGCCGAACCAGCCTGCAAGACCTGGTTCCGTGCCAAAGTGCTTCGAGTTGACATATAGGCCAGCAACTGCACCAGGGCCTCCATTCAAATGCTTATAATTGCACCAATAAGCAAAGTCCACTCCCCATTCTGTAAAGGAATGCGGGATGGCACCAATGGAGTGGCAGCCATCAAAGCCAATCAAGATTCCACGGTCATGCGCCGCCCTTGTCAGGCGCTCCATGTCGAGAATCTGGCCGCTGCGGTACAGCACCGTCGGCAGGATGACTATCGCAATTTCTTCTGTCATCGCTTCAATAATATCATCTTCATCGAGGAATCTTCCGTCCACGCTTTTTACCTGGACCAGATGGGAATCAGGATCATATCCATGGATGCGCAGCTGGCTTTGCAGTGCGTATATATCTGAAGGAAAATTCAATTCATCCGCCAAGATCTTTGTCCTTTTTCCTTCTGGTTTATAAAAAGTAGCAACAAGCTGATGCAGATTAATCGTTGTGGATCCGCTTACAATTACTTCCTCAGGCAAAGCGCCGACTAACGGTGCAGTCAGTTTCCCAAGTTTTTCGGATAGATAGAACCATGGATGATTGCCGCCCATCCAGCCGTCAATGCCATGCTCCCTCCAGTCAGACAATGATTCCAGCAAAGTTTTTTCAGCCCTCTTGGATAAAAGGCCAAGGGAATTGCCATCTAAGTATATTGAATCCTCTTTTAAGTAAAATTCGTCACGGAAGCGGGCAAGCGTATCCTCCTGGTCAAGCCGGGCGGCGAAATCCGCAGCAGGCTCGAATTCATAAGACTTCATCGTATCTCTCCCATCTTATTTGCAGCTAGAAAAATCGTAACAAGAACTCAGGCAAGCGTCAATAAAAGGTCTGATAATTCTAAAAAACAAAAAACAGCCTCCGATATGGGGCTGTTTCGTTGCAGGTAACCGTAAATAAAATACAGGCAACCGGAAATAAATTGAAGGTAACCGTAAATAAAATCCCGGTAACCGTAAATAAAATGAAAGCTAGGCAAATCGATAATAAATCAATAAGAATGCCGCAAGCACAAAGATGAAGTTCAGGAATACAAAGATGAATTGATCTGTCTTTGTCTTGTGCATTTTGATTGGCGGATTGTAGAAAGAAACACCTTCAATGATGAAAATGATCAGGACGATGTGGACCATGAAGTGGCCAACGATTTCCGTGAAGCCAAATAGCATCGTTGTCAGGATGAAAATCGTTGTAACCACAAAGCCCAGGACCCTGTTCAAAATACCGACGACAAGCAAATAACCAACGACGAACTCCACGAATGCTGCCATGACAATAAAGGCAGCTGGTTCAAATCCAAATGTCGGTACTCCGTGGTTTGCGACTATATCAAGGGACATTGTTGGATAAACCCATTTTTCGACTGCCACCCAGCACAGGGAAAGTCCAGTACCCAAGTACAAGAATGGGAATCCTATCTTTTCTAGCTTCGTGCTGCCAACAAGCAGCACTCCGATAATCGCTACATAAAAACCGTAATCTAGCATGTGGAAGATACCTTGATGCATTGTCACATCGATAAAAAGGAAGAGTAAAATTGCAGCACCGATTTTAGTTGCTATATGATGTGGAACAGCAAGGAAGCCAATTGTCAGCCAGACAAGAATCGTCATCCATGTTGTTTCCACGTGGAATTCCGGTGCAAATAATGTACCATTTGATATTTGGATCAACAGCGCAGCTGCAGTTCCGTACTTTAGCAGGTATCTTGAGTACTTCCTGAAACCAGAAAGAAAATCATCCATCTTTTTAATCAGCGGCCATTCAGCTGTTTTTGGAATGATCAATGTAAGTGAAGCAAGAACAACCGCGGCCAATAAAGCCAAACCCATGAATAAAGGCGACATGATGTTCTCAATTGTTTCTTTTTGAGGTGTAACCTCGGTAAACCATTTAACGTGTGCTTGTGTATAGAAAGGCGTTAAAATCAAGCCTACTCCTAATAAAATTTGTAATAACTTTTTCATGACTGATCCCCCTCGGAAATATAAACACTATCGATATAGTAATAATACAATGGACCTATATCGGTTGGATGTTGGAGATATGAACATTATGTGAATTAATTCACATAATTTATTTTGGATAGGTGTTATATAGCTAGTGTTTTCTATTTTGGCTTTTATTAGTTACCTCTTTTTGATTCTTTTAAGTTATAGAGGGCTTATAGATTTATTAGGTACCACTTCGGCCTCATTTTCCCCTCTGGATGGCTCTAATAGCCTCTATTAGATACCACTTCGACCTCTTTTTCCGCTCTGGATGGCTCTAATAACTTTTATTGGTTACCACTTCGATCTCTTTTTCCGCTTTGGATGGCTCTTATAACTTTTATTAGTTACCACTTCGCCTTCGTTTTCCACTCTGGATGGCTCTTATAGTCACTATTAGTTACCACTTCATCTTCATTTTCCGCTCTGGATGGCACTTATAACACATCTTGGCTTTTGCGCTAGGTATTGTCCATCTCCCATGCAATTAACATGTACAGCATGCATTATCCTTTTTTAAATCCCTTATAGTGGGTATATTGATAGATAGAGTCAACGTAAGGGCGGTGAACTTTTTAATGAGACAATTATTTAATTTAGTGGTCATCGGCGTAATTGTTTTTTTTGCCTGGCCATTTATATCAAATTTAAAGGACGCTCAGAGTCTGGATGAATTTAAGAACGAATTAAACACTTTGAAGGATAACCCTGAACTGTGGGTTGCAGTTGATGATCTTAATAAAGGGATTAATCAGTTCCTCCTGAAGCTGGATGAGAAGAAGGAGGAGTTGACCGGCGATGAGCAGAATGCCTTCCCAACAGTTGAAAAACCTGAGCTGGCGCCCCCGGCAGACCAAACCTTCTCGATTCACAATATAGAGCTGAATGATGCAAAAAAAGATGCCGAGAAACAGCTAGGGTCTCCGGACAGAATATCAGTAAATGAGTATGGCACCCAGTGGCACGCCTATCATGAAAACTTCCAGAATTTCATCATGGTTTCCTACACTGCTGATGGAAGGGTAAATGGTGTGTTCACAAATCAGGATTTAATAGCTTCCAAAAATGGCATTAAGTTTGGCAGCCCGAAGGAAACAGTCCGGAAGGCTTTAGGGGAACCGCTAACCGAAATCCGCAAAGGCCTGGTTTTTTACCAGTTTCAAAAAGACCAGGACTATGATGTTTTTCAGCTCGATGGCAGCTATGTGACCGTTTTTTATGATAAACACAAGAATAATACTGTGACAGCCATCCAGGTGATCAGCGAGCAGCTTGAAAAAAGCAAAGCCGGATTTTATACCAAGGGTACTCCGGAGCTGAAAGAGGGATTCGAGTATCAATTATTCGACCTGACGAATGCTGCGAGGGTGAAAAATGGTCTTAATGTCCTCGGGTGGGATGATCATGTGCGGGAAACAGCGCGCAAGCATAGTCTGGATATGGCTGAGAATAAATATTTCAGCCACACCAATCTTGAGGGGGAATCGCCTTTTGATCGGATGGAAGAGGACAATATCACCTTTTCCGTTGCCGGTGAAAACCTTGCTTTCGGCCAGTTCAGCAGCATTTTTGCGCATGAAGGCCTGATGAATTCCATGGGTCACCGCGAAAATATCCTTAAACCCGATTTTGAGCTCTTAGGAGTCGGTGTTGCGTTCGGGCCTAAATATGAACCTTATTTCACCGAGAATTTCTATACGAAAAGAATGTAAAAAAGCCGCATGATTACTGAGAATCATGCGGCTTTCCTTTACCATTTATTTTACACGAGGGAAACCGAAACCAGATGCATAATCATCGCCAGAAGCTGCTCCGGAGCCGCCTAAAATATCATTCGCTTTCGCACGGTTTTGAAGCTCTGCGCGAAGCTGTGAATGGCTCATATTTGGATTGGCAGCCCAGATTTTCGCAGCCAGGCCAGAGATGTGCGGAGTCGCCATCGAAGTTCCGCTGATCGTGTTATAGGAACCGTCAAACCAGGTGGATTCGATCGCTCTTCCAGGAGCTGATAATTCCACGTCGCGTTCCTGGATGACATAGTCACCGTCAGTTGCCGGATTTCCGCGGGACGAGAAGTCCGCCACACGGTATGTACCGTTCTCCTGGACATTTTCAAGTGCTGCTACAGCTACTGCATTTACAAGTGCTCCAGGATACCCGATTGTATCTGCTCCAGGTCCGCTGTTTCCAGCCGCCGCAACAACGAGGACGCCCTTTCCATATGCATAGTCAACCGCGTCTGCGATCAATGAACTCTTACTGCTGGATCCAAGCGACATCGAAATAACCACTTTTGATCCGGTTCGGGTTGCTTCATCGGCAGCATGCTGGATTGCACCGGCAATATCATCTGAATAACCAGATCCCTGGTCATTTAATACTTTGTACGCCCAAAGGTCTGCATCAGGAGCAACTCCATAAATTCCCTGGCCTGAGCCTCCGTGAGCAAGGATCGTCCCGGCAACATGTGTTCCATGACCATTTTTATCTGTACAAGAGCCATTAACAAGTGCTGTTCGGCGGTTAGTAAAGTCTTTACATTGTTCAGCACTTCCTGCTAAATCCGCGTGGTCCGTAAATACACCTGTATCCAGCACAGCCACCTTGATTCCACTGCCGCCAGATGTAGACTGAATACTGCTGTCATTATAGATGGCTTCCATGCCCCATGGTGTCCGATCCGATGGTGCAGCCTGTGCTCCAGAACCTGGCTTGGCTTCTACCTGTACTTTCGATACATTTTCTATCTTTAAATTCTTATTTTTCAGCAAGGCTTGATATTGCTTTGTATTGACTGTAGTTGTAAAACCATCTGTTCCGAAATCCCATCTGACACCAAATTGATCCTTTGCCTTCGCTTTTTCTGCCGATGGTCCCTGGACTAATACTCGGTAGGAATCCTGGGCATCAGGCGCTTGCCCGAATGCTCCTGCTGTGAACATTGATAGACCCATCGTCATGCTTAATAGTGCGGCTCCCAGTACTTTCTTCTTCTTCATTCAACCACTCCTCTGCATTTTATGGTTCGCAGGTTTTACAAACTGCAATACTATTATATTTAAAATATTCAGAAAACGGCAATATGCTAAACTGTTCATTTTTAAGCCTTTTGAATCAGGTATATAATCATAAGAATTCAAAAGTCACATACCAATATACTTATTTTGAAAATTTCCCAATATCTAAAGACCTAAAAAAGCGGCCATTTTAGTAGGCCGCTTACTAGTGATAGATTTAAACACAGATAAGGATCTGTTAAGTTAGGCTGTTGATTTTCGTTCCAGGCGCTTCGCTTTCCTCGGGGCGTTCGGTGAGCCTCCTCGTCGCTTCGCTTCTGCGGGGTAAAATGGCCCCTTCTTTTTGGGCCAATTCTACCGGGGTCTCACCTGCCCGCTAAATCCCGAAGGAGTCTGCGCGCCTTCCACTACAATCAACAAGATTTAAAAATTGATATTGGAATATAACAACTCCTTAGATAAAGAGCAGCAGGCTGACCGCCATGACGGCCATCCCGCCAATCAGTCCGTAGATTGCCAGATGGGACTCATCGTATCTTTGGGCTGCCGGAAGCAGTTCATCCAGCGATATAAAGACCATGATCCCGGCTACGGCAGCAAAAATGACACCAAACATGATATCGTTCAAAAACGGCATCAGGAACAGGTAAGCAGCAAGGGCGCCGATAGGTTCAGATAATCCGGACAAGAATGACAGTTTAAAAGCTTTTTTCTTATCTCCCGTCGCAAAATAGACAGGAACGGATACTGCAATTCCCTCGGGTATATTATGGATGGCAATGGCAATTGCGATGGCTACACCCAAAGCGGGGTCCTGAAGAGCCGAAGTGAAGGTCGCAATCCCTTCCGGAAAGTTGTGGATCCCGATGGCAAGGGCCGTGAACATTCCCATTTTCAACAGAGCCCGGTCCTTTACTTCTTTTTCTGGCTCACTCATATCCTCAACCTTTTTCAATTCATGAGGATTGCTTTGTTTTGGAATGAATTTATCAATCAGAGCGATTAACAGGATGCCTCCGAAGAACCCTCCGACTGTTGCCCAGTTTCCCAGCTGAACGCCCATAGATGAAACAAGTGCATCCTTCGCCTTTACGAAAATCTCTATCATTGATACGTAAATCATCACTCCTGCTGAAAAACCAAGCGCAATCGACAGGAATTTTGTATTTGTCGTGGATGTAAAAAAAGCCAATATACTTCCAATCCCTGTTGCAAGGCCCGCCAATAGGGTCAAACCGAACGCAAACAGAATTTCCTCCGTCATTTTCATGCCTCCTGTAAAAAGTTCTATTAAAATTTGTCCGCTTCTCAAAAAGTTTCCTTTAGTCAACTTTTTGGATAGAGCGATACCTTTTGTTGTTAAAACAATATATGCACGAGTTTTAAAAAAGTTTCCTTTGGTAAACATTTTAATCTATAGGAAACTTAAACTGCAACTATATTATTTTTTGAAAGGAGCTTCGGAGTAAAATTTAGAATAGGAAGCGGCAGACTGGGAGGACTTGTTCGTAATTAAAAAACCCTGCCACTAAGCAGAGTTTTTCGTTTATAGGTAGCTTTTTATCTTATAATCTGATTTTTTCTCCTCCACCCAATTTGGATATTCTTCCTGGATCTTCTGTTCAAATAATTGCTCTTTGATTTCTTCTTTATGATCCTCCAAAACTGCTGCTTTTGCTGCTTTTTTGTCAGTCACTTTAATGATGTGGTATCCAAAATCGGTTTTTACCGGTTCGCTGATTTCGTTGATTTCAAGTCCGAAAGCAGCCTTTTCGAATTCCTCTGCCATTTCGCCTTCCGCAAAAAAGCCAAGGTCGCCGCCATTGGCAGCATTGTTTGTATCCGTAGAGTATTCCTTCGCAAGCTCAGCAAAATCCTTTCCTTTTGACAGCTCTTCCTTCACTTTTTTAGCTGTCGCTTCGTCTTTCACGAGAATGTGGCTTGCTTTGACCTGCTCCTTCTGATTGAAGGATTCCTTGTTTTCATCAAAATATGTCTTGATGTCTTTTTCAGTGACTGAGATTGAGGGTTTAATCAGCTTTTCGGCTAGCAAGTAGTGTTCAATATCCTCCCTCACCTGCTCCATTGATACGTTATTTTGGTCAAGGGCAGCAGTAAATCCCTCTTCTCCACCATAGGATTCCTGCAATTTCGTAAGCTCTTCATCTATTTCAGTACCGGTGACTTCCATGTCTTCTTTCTTTGCTTCCAGTTCAATCAGCTTATTGGTGATGAGCGAGTCGAGCGTTTCCTTCCCATATAAGTTAGTCAGCTTTGTATACAATTCTTCCTTGCTGATCTCTTCACCGTCAATTGTGGCTGCAGCTTCCTGTTTGGAAAAAGCGACGCTCATGATTACTGTTATTACAACCAGCGCAGCCGCTAAAATAATATAGTTTTTGTTAAGTGTTTTTTTAAGCACTTCTCCATCCTCCTCCTGTAAAAAAACTGTTGAACGGGGGAGGTCAACAGTTTTTTTTACGTCCAATTACTATTCCATTTCAAGCCTTTAAGCAGTTGCTGCTGTTGATTCCTATGGACAGAAAACAGCTGCCCTCATTGAGATAAACTCCAGAAGCACGATGGTCACTTAAACGAGGGCCCAACGCTTTTAATACCATCACCTCCTTCCATGGTGATCACCCCAAAAATTAATTCACAGCATTATCCGTCAGGGTTACCTTTACTGTCATTTGCTTTCCCTCACGATAGATTTTCAGTTTCACCTGATCGCCTGTTTTAAGCTCTGTATACATATATCTTCTTAGATCACTTGCTGCATCCACTTTTTCATCATTGATGCCAACGATGATATCCTGTTCCTTGATTCCTGCCCTGGCAGCTGCTGACTTTGGATCAAGATACGTAACCATCGTTCCTCCATCTACCTCATCTGGCAGGCTTTCGAGGTACATTTGAGGAATTTGCGACAAGTCCGCAAGACTGACACCAAGATAAGGGCGGTCAACCTTTCCTTTTTCGATCAGCTGGTTGACAATCGGGACAACATCCTTGCTCGGAATGGCGAAACCCAATCCTTCCACACCATTTTGGGAGATTTTAAGACTGTTGATTCCAATTACCTTTCCTTCTGTATTGATCAATGCCCCGCCGCTGTTTCCGGGATTGATGGCAGCATCTGTCTGGATGACATTCATTTCCCACTCACCGGCTGAAGTTGGCACAGAAATCGAACGGTCTACCGCACTGACAATTCCCTGTGTGACAGTCCGTGACAGATCCAATCCAAGCGGGTTTCCGATCGCCAGTACTTCATCACCTGGACGAAGGACAGTGGAATCGCCGAATTCAATGATGTCTGTTACCTTGTCAGCTTCAATCTTGATGACGGCCAGATCGGTCAGTGCATCGGCACCAACAACCTGTGCCTCCGTTTTTTCACCGTTATACAGTGATACTTCAACATTCGAAGCGCCTTCAATTACATGGTTATTCGTTACGATATAGGCACTGCTTCCAGATTTTTTAAAAATGACACCCGACCCTGTTCCGCTTTCAACACTTCCCTGCTGTTGAGAAAAAGGGTTGTTTTGCTTCTGGATATTGGTGATGCCGACAATTGACTTGGATGATTTTTCAATGATGTCCGCAATAGTTGATGTCCCCTTAGCTGATGTCTGCGTTGTTACAATATCAGATGTGCGATCAGCAGACTGTACAGCATGGTTCGCTGGCGCCTGTGCTTTATTGCCAAAATCAAAATCTGTATAATTGACTGCCGCCAGTGTTACAGCAGAACCGATGACCCCGGCAGACACAGTAGACATAAAGCTTTTCCATTTGCTTGGCCTTTTTACAGGTTTCTCTTCCTGATAGCGGAATTGCTGGTCAAATTCATTCATATATATTCCTCCTTGAATGCTTCATCCTGTTAACTTGTTTTCATCTTATCCAGAAAATATGAACAAATTATTAACAAACTGAGGCAAGGAGTTTAAATTAAACGGAAGAATTATGGAATTTTGATCTTAAATAAAAACAGCGGACTGGGAAGAACAACTTGTTCTTTCCAGTCCGCCAATAGGGAGGATAATCATGATATGAAATTGGGGAATTCGGAGCGGTTACGGCAAACAGGGGGAAAATATATTAAAAATAAATTCATAGTAGTTCCATGAAAAGGTTGATGCATAATGGTTCAGAAACGGAAATTTTTACAGCTCAGTCCCTTTTCCTTCAACAGTCTGGAATTGCTTTTTAAAAACCGAGTGCTTATTGCCCAATTTATTGATAACGATGTAGGTTGTCTCCAGTTCTCTTTCAACCTCGTATTCATCACCTACATTGAATTCCAATTCGATTCCTTCATTATTGGTGCAAATGACTTTTTGCATACTGTGATGACTCCTTTGTCATTTTTTTCTATATAATATTATTCGCTTCAAGGGGTTTTTTTATGTCTATCTTTAAGAAAGAAAAAGCCGCAGACAAACTCGATGAAAATCGTGTTTGTTTACAGTCTTTTTGGGCTGGTGCCCTGAATGGGGCTGTTGATTTCCGTTCCAGGCGCTTCGCTTTCCGCGGGGCCGGCGCTGAGCCTCCTGATATGAACGAAACGGTC
The DNA here is from genome assembly GCF_057785455.1 of Mesobacillus sp. Taxonomy (NCBI): domain Bacteria; kingdom Bacillati; phylum Bacillota; class Bacilli; order Caryophanales; family Bacillaceae; genus Mesobacillus; species Mesobacillus sp. Next base: position 16,751 of record NZ_JBYNSB010000066.1, on the reverse strand, counting down.
AAGTTCCTCACTACAGTACCCGTTTGGTTTTGTTTTTAGGCACCTTTAAGAAGAGAAGCTATTTAAGCTTCTTTGCCTGGTTAGATATTCAGCCATCATCTGGCTAGATTCTCTCCTTCTTTAGCTTACGGACCAATCCTCATCTCATTGAATGGCTGTCAAGTGCTTTCCTTGACTGCCATTCAATGAGATGAGACGCTCTTCAAAGCTAAAGATGGGGTGTTCCTTTCTTCCTTTATGACTTGGAATAGAACGTAAGAACACGGCACGAAGGCAAAAATCTCAACTGCGGTTAGCACTCTGAAATCCGTGGGTTATCACACATTATCTTTCCGTATGAAGGACAAATCCACTAACTCGTGACGTGCGTTAATCTTTTTTAAGATATAGCACAGAGGAGGCACGTGGGGTTTTCCTTCCCGGTTTTACTCTTTGCCTTCGAGCCCTATTCTCATTTCCTATTTAGTACTTCTGCCGATACGGTTCCTAATTTTTAAGCTTTAGGGACATCTTCTACTTCTTGCATTACTGCCCAAATAAAACCTGCCAATTCTCTCGCTACTGCTGTAACGGCTTTTCCGCTTTGCTTTCCTCTGGATAATAAACGGTAATACTTTTTGTGTAACCGGTTCTGTGCTTTCCATGAGATGGCCTGAATCGTTGGGGACTGACCATTTTGACGTCTTTGTAGTTCTCCTTTCACAGCGGGTTTGTATCGATAACTCCAAGCAGCCTCTACCAATAAACGCCTTACGTGGCGATTTCCCGTTTTGGTTATTTGCCCTTGCCACCTGCTTTCACCACTAGAATGCTCGCTTGGGATCAACCCTATATAAGCCATGAATTTTTTAGGAGTAGAAAAACGTTTAAAAGAACCGATTTCTGCCACAATACTTGTCGCCGTAATTAAAGCTATGCCTCTTAAGGATTGTAGTGCTTGAATCTTCTCGGCGTGAACACCTTCACTTGCCACAGCCTTAATCTCTTCTTCTAACCTCAGAATGCGTTGCGCTAGCTCCTTGAGCTGGTGATAGTATTCCTGGAAGGTGACCTGTGAAGAAGAATTCTCAAATTTCAACGTGTCCAGCCACATGTAATATTTATGTGTCCATTTGTTTACTCCAGCAGGAGGTTTGATATCATTGCGAAGTAAAAACTTACTTAATCTATGTTTTCCTCTCAGTTCGTCTTCCTTGGCATCTTCTCGGCATCTAACAAGATCCCGCAGTGCCTCGTCTTCTGGAGTTGGTACATAAATAGATGTTAATTCGCCAGCCCGATATAATTGAGCTAAACGAACGGAGTCCCTGCGATCGGTTTTAATCCGTTCTCCGGGTCTTTTAGGAATAAGAGATGGGGCAATCACCGAACAATGAATACCCAGGGTGATAAATAGCCTGTACAAGGGATAACCTGTTGGACCTGCTTCATAACACACACGCAGTGATTCAGGACTACCTAACTTCTTCATTAATTTTTTCACTGCTTCCGGGGTATGAGGAATCATTCCCCAATATCTTGGTTCTTCTCGACCTTCTTCTGCAATAGCGACGGCAATTTTTTCTTTTGATACGTCTAAACCTACGTATTTTATGGTATCCTTCATAATGACTAGCTCCTTCCGTAATGTAGCTCTGATTTGGGTATGTTTTCTTTCCAGTAAACATTCTAACCAGATTAACCTACGAATTTACGAGTAAGGAGCTAGTTTCGTTCATAATAACTCGTCGCCGCTGGCGCCTGCGGGGTCTCACCTGTCCGTCTGATCCCGCAGGAGTCTACGCGCCTTCCACTCCAATCAACATGACTTCTTATCTTAGTCTGGTAGTATCCAAATGTATAATTTAAATTTTTAATCTATGCAAGCGAAAGGTACGATATTCACGAAAAAGGGTTTGGAATGTCATATTCCAAACCCTTCCTGTCTATAAACTTACAGATTTGCTGCAGCTTTTTCCGTTAAGCCTCTTACATCTCAATATTTTTCACTAAATTGGCCATCTCGATCGCTGACGTAGCAGCATCCCAGCCCTTATTTCCTGCTTTTGTGCCAGCACGCTCGATTGCCTGTTCGATTGTGTCTGTCGTCAGCACACCGAAAATGACCGGAATTCCTGTATTCAAGGCAGTTGAAGAAACACCCTTGGCCGCTTCATTGCATACATAGTCAAAGTGTGGAGTAGATCCGCGGATAACTGTACCTAATGTAATGACCGCATCGTATTTGCCGCTCTTCGCAAGTTTTTGTGCGATTAATGGGATTTCAAACGCTCCTGGTACCCATGCTACATCCACGCTGCTTTCTTCCACTCCATGTCTCTTGAGGGCGTCGAGTGCGCCTCCGAGTAATTTGCTTGTAATAAATTCGTTGAATCGGCCAACTACGATTCCAATTTTCAGACCTGTGCCAACTAAATTGCCTTCGAATGTTTTGTTCATGATTTATCTTCCTCTCAATTTTAAAATTTAAGTAAGTGCCCTAGCTTGCTGTGCTTTGTTTTTAAATAGTTTTCATTTTCCTCTTTGGCTTCCATCTGGATTGGCACCCTGTCGACTACCTCGAGGCCATATCCTTTTAAGCCTTTAATTTTTCTAGGATTATTGGTGAGCAGTTTCATCTGCTTTATGCCAAGGTCCTTCAGGATTTGGGCACCGATTCCGTACTCTCTCAAATCTGCACCAAAGCCAAGCTTTTCGTTTGCTTCGACAGTATCATAGCCTTCCTCCTGGAGTTTATAGGCTCTCAGTTTGTTCATAAGGCCTATTCCTCTGCCTTCCTGGCGCATGTAAAGCAGGACGCCTCTGCCCTCTTTATTGATCTGGCTCAGGGCAGCGTGGAGCTGCGGACCGCAGTCACATCGGAAGGAACCAAAGACATCGCCTGTCAAGCATTCGGAATGGACCCTTACAAGCACTGGCTCATCAGGATTGATTTCACCTTTTACCAGAGCAATATGCTCTTTATCATCGACAACATTTGAATAGCCTACTGCTCTGAATATTCCAAACTCAGTTGGGAGATTAATCTCTACCTCCCTTTTGACAAGCTTGTCCTTCCGATTCCGGTATTGAATCAAATCCTTAATCGTGATCATCTTCAACTCAAATTGGTCGGCAATTTCGCGCAGCTGGGGCACGCGCGCCATGGACCCGTCTTCATTCATGATTTCACAAATGACTCCTGCCGGTTTCGCGCCGCTCATTTTCGCGAGATCCACCGCAGCTTCCGTATGGCCCGCCCTCCTTAGTACGCCTCCACTCTTGGCTACTAGTGGGAAAACATGCCCCGGCCTTTTAAAATCGGCTGCCTTTGATTCAGGATCTAGCATGCTTAAAACCGTTGCTGACCTTTCGTACGCAGAAATGCCTGTCGTCGAAAATTTGTGGTCAATGCTCACTGTGAATGCTGTTCCGTGGGGATCAGTATTGCGTGAAACCATCGGCATCAAATCAAGCTTTTCCGCTAACTCCTTCTCGACAGGCACACATATAAGCCCTCTGCCATGAGTTGCCATGAAATTGATGACTTCAGGTGTGGCTTTTTCTGCCAAAGCAATGAAGTCACCCTCATTTTCTCTGTCCTCATCGTCACACACAATAACGACCTTACCCTGCATAAGCTCATATATCGCTTCTTCAATTGGATCGAACATTTCCTTCAACCTCCTTACATAAATCCATTTTCCTCTAAAAATTGAGCCGTTATATTGCTGCCCCTTTTAGGGGATGCAGAATTTTGCTGGTTTAAAAAGTGGCCTACATATTTACCAATCATGTCGCATTCGATATTCACGATGTCGCCCGTCCCTTTATGTCCCAGAACAGTTTCCGAAAGAGTATGGGGAATGAGCGATAATGTAAAACTATTTTCCGAAACCCCGAAAACAGTCAGGCTTGTTCCATCTACAGCAACGGAGCCTTTCAAAATAATGAATTTAATCATTTCAGCATCTGCTTCGATTTCATAGTAAACAGCATTTTCAAATTGCTTTTTTCCTATTATGGTTCCTACCCCATCGACATGGCCGGCAACAAAATGGCCCCCGAATCGGCCGCCAGCAGCCATCGCCCTTTCAAGGTTCACTTTTGATCCTCTTCGGATCGATTTTAAGCTGGTGGCTTTTACAGTTTCCGGCATCACATCAACGGTAAATTGACTTTTAGAAAAAGAAGTGACCGTAAGGCATACCCCGTTTACAGCGATACTGTCTCCGAGATGGACATCTGTTAAAACCTTCTTGGCCTCTATGGTAAGGACAGATGATTCACCCGTGTGCTGTATATTTGCCACGGAGCCAATTTCTTCAATGATTCCTGTGAACATATTAACCTCCTTCCTGGACAGGCTCTGCGATGATTCTTATATCTTGTCCAATTTTCGTAACTTCTTTTATATCCAGAGACACAGCTTCGGCGAGATGCAGGAAGCCTTCTCCTCCAAATGATGCTGGTGCCATTTTTCCTCCAATGAGTTTTGGAGCAATATACGTAATGATCTGCTGAAAAGCCCGCTCCTTTAAAAAGCTGCCATGGACCTCGGCGCCGCCTTCAACATAGACGGAAGTGATACCTCGTTCGCCTAATTTTTTAAGCAGGTCTGGAATCACTATTTGAGATGTGGAAAGCTTGATCACTTCAATTCCTTTATCACTGAATTGTGTTACTCGGGCAGGATCAGCCTCAGCTCCTGTAAAGATAATCGTTGCTGCTTTTTGATCATTTACCACTGCAGATTCCAAGGGGGTACGAAGGGTAGTGTCCAGAATGACGCGGACTGGGTTCTTTCCCCCTCCTTCAAGTCTGGTGGTCAGGCTGGGGTTATCCTTGATGACGGTATTCACACCTACCAAAATCGCGTCATGCCGATGGCGGAACTGATGGACATCCTCCCGTGACTCTTCACTCGTGATCCATTTGCTTTCCCCGCTTGCAGTGGCTGTTTTTCCATCCATGGTGATAGCTGTTTTCAGCGTTACAAAAGGCAGACCGCTGCTTATGTAATGAAAAAATACTTTATTAAGCGACAGGGCCTCCTCTTCCATCAAGCCCACTTCCACCTCAATGCCGGCTTCCCTCATCCTTGCTATTCCTTTTCCGCCAACCAGCGGATTGGGGTCTACCGACGCGACAAAAACCTTCTTAATGCCAGATTCTACGACTAAATTGGAACAAGGCGGCGTCTTTCCAAAGTGGCTGCATGGCTCAAGCGTTACATAAAGGGTTGCCCCGCTTGCTTTCTCGCCTGCCATCGAGATTGCGTGTACCTCAGCATGTGCCTCCCCGGCCTTTAAATGAGCCCCCATCCCAATAATTTGATTGTCTTTTACCAGAACAGCTCCCACATGGGGATTGGGAGACGTTTGGCCAGTGGCAGCCTTGGCCAGATTAATGGCCAGATTCATATAATCCCTGTCGTTCATCAAGTTCCCTCCTAACTTTGTTGATTTCAAATAAAACTTGGCTGAAAATCCTTCAATAAAAAAAGGACCCCAAAGCATCGAAATGTTCGGGGTCCTAAAAAAGGCTATACTTAAGCAGAGGAGTAAAAATGGGCATACTTGCCCCTTGTTTTTAATCCTCGTTTTTTTCCTTCTCCCATCCAGACTGTAACTGTCGGCCCTGGAGTTTCACCAGATCCACCGTTTAACAAATGTTAACCGGGTCACGGACTAAGAAGCACAAGCTTCATCACCGCCGGTTGGGAATTTCACCCGACCCCGAAGGAAATATTCAATTAATGACTCATTATACAGAATAAATAATCAGAATACGAGCAAAGCGCATCTGCCTATTTTTTCATCAGCTTTTCAATCGTTGTCAGCAATTCATCCACGACTTCATTATCGCCTTCCTGGATACGCTCGACGATGCACGATTTCATATGCCCTTCCAAAAGCAGTTTGGCTACGCTATTCAAGGCTGCCTGGGTTGCGGATATTTGAGTGATGACATCATCACAATACGTATCTCTTTCAATAAGGCCCTTTATGCCGCGGATTTGGCCTTCAATCCGATTCAGTCTGGTTACGAGATTCTTTTTTGTTTTTTCGGAGTGATGGCTTTTCCTATGTGAGGAACAACAGCTGTCCTCGCACTCCGCCGGGTCCATTCCTGTTTCGAGGATATCCAATTAAAAACCCCCTTTTTTCTTTTATCTTAATACTATCATACCCCTATGGAGTACTTCTCATAAAACCCATCATGCTATAAAAAAAATAAAGACACCCCGACAGGAGTGTCATGTAATCTGGCTTTTTTCATGTTCAGGATGGGAGGTCTGCATCAGTTCTCTCAGTATGCCGGCAGCAAACAGACATCCAAATAATAGGGCCAGGGTGCCGAATAGCGGATCGGCTATCTTTGAAAAAATCAGCTGGACATAGAAGTAAAATCCTGTTCCGATGGCTACAATGAGTAAAGCATTCCACATGAATCGGTTCATCTATTTCCCTCCTAAACATTCTATTAATGTAAAGATTATCATAGACTTTACTAGTTGTTTATTGGGAAAATCCATGTCGAAATTCATCCAATCGTGAAAGGTAGGATCCAAATTTTGCAGAATAAAAGCATGCTCTTTATCATTTTTTCATTGGCCTTATTGCTTGCCGCCTTCCCCTTCCTTCAGCCTGAGGAGCCGCCCGCACAGGCCGTCGAGCCAAAACGTCAGCTGGATATGGCCAGTGAAATAAACAATCTGATCCAAAGCACACCTGAACTAAAAGGTTCATTGGCAGGGATCAGTGTCCGATCGGCTGAAACTGGCGAACTCTTGTATGATCATATGGGAAGCACGCGGCTCCAGCCAGCATCGGTAATGAAGCTGTTCACAGCTGCTTCGGCACTCTCGGTTTTGGGAGAGAATTATACTTTTACAACAGAGCTATTGACGGATGGAAAAATAAAAAACGATACACTGCATGGCAATTTATTTTTAAAGGGAAAGGGCGACCCCACCCTCATCCAGGCAGATTTCGATGAATTTGCAACACAATTAAAAGCGATGGGAATCAGCAAAATCAAAGGGAATTTAATTGCCGATGATACTTGGTTTGACGACATCCGTTATTCGATGGATTTAACCTGGAATGATGAACATGAATATTACGGTGCGCAAATCTCCGCTTTAACAGCGTCCCCGAATCATGATTACGATGCGGGAACTATCATTTTAGATATCCTCCCGGGAAAAAAGACTGGAATGGAAGCATCCATTACAACGGAGCCAGCTAGTGATTATATTAAAATCGTTAATCATACGAAAACAGCAGCTTCAGATGGCAAAAAAGCCATTAAAATAGAGCGGGCTCATGGGGGAAATACAATCACCGTTACGGGTACCATTCCATTGAAGGCAAAGGCAATGAAGGAATGGGTTGCAGTCTGGGAGCCTTCCTTGTATGCCATGAGTCTATTGGAGGATTCATTAACCAATCAGGGAATTCAGCTTGTTGGGAAAATAATTAGAGGCAGTGCATCCGAAAAACTGGAACCAGTGATTTCTCATAAATCGATGCCGCTATCAGAGCTGCTGTTCCCGTTTATGAAGCTAAGCAATAACGGTCACGCAGAAGTTCTGGTGAAGGAAATGGGCAGGGTGGTCCATAATAAGGGCAGCTGGGAAAAGGGTCTTGAGGTTATGGCTTCTGAACTGAAAAGATTCGGAATCAACATGGACCAACTTGTGATTAGAGATGGTTCAGGAATCTCACATGCCAGCCTTATACCCGCCAATGAGATTACCTCCCTGCTCTACCAGGTCCAAAAGGAAACGTGGTTTCCTGCCTTCAGGAATTCACTGCCTGTATCAGGCTCTCCTGACCGAATGACAGGCGGAACATTGCGCAGCCGGATGAAAAATGAGCTGCTAAAGGAAAATGTCATGGCCAAAACGGGCTCGCTTACAGGAGTCAGCACCCTCGCTGGTTATGTGAACTTAAGCAATGGCGATACAATCATTTTCGCTGTGCTATTAAATAATCTGCTAGATGAGAAAACTGGCAAAAAAGTTCAGGACCAGATAGTAGAAATAATAGCAAAGCAGCCCTAAATGAGAAAAAGCTGTGCAGATGAGAATCTGCACAGCTTTTTCTGATGGTATATTTCATTAAACTCATAGGTTATTTTCACATATTCCGGTAATTTGCTATTTATTCCGGAAACCATCCCTTAAGAGTTTATTCCGGAACCATGTTATTTCGCGAAACGGTGGTTGCCGATCGTAACTGTAACTTCTCTTGAGAAGATCCATTTGCTCACTGCTGTTTTAGGATTGTAAAAGAATAATGATCCTTTTCCGCTGCCCTTGAAAGCTAGCGCTTCTTTAACAGCCTTCTTGGATGCTTCATCCGCAGGCTGGTTGATCGCACCGTTCTTTACTGGCGTGAATGCATAGTAGCCATTGGATTTTTGATAGATTACGCTTTTGATTGTATTCGGGAAGTCCGGGCTTGCCACGCGGTTAAGGACAACGGTCGCTACTGCCACTTTCCCTGCATATGGCTCCCCTTTAGCTTCAGCATGCACAAGGCGTGCCAGCAAATCCTGGTCTGTCGCTGTTACAGGCGATGACGGAATTGTCAGCTGCTGTCCCGGATATACTAGATAGCTAGTTGCATTGTTTGCTTTTTTAAGATCAAGCAGGGGCACTCCGTATTTGCTTGCAATTCCCCAGTATGTATCGCCAGCGCGGACTGTGTGTGTAGCAGCATCTGCTGTGCCATTCATTGCAAACAATGATAATGACATTACTGCTGTCAGCGCTGCCAAGCTCTTTTTCATTTTTCTCATTCTCCATACCTCCAGTATTGTTGCTTCTCTCTCTGATATTAAGGCTAGCAGTTGTAATATAGTTATTCATCGTCCAATAAGTGCCAATCGGCCTATTAATCCCCTAATCCGCATTATGCTTGAAACCGTTTTAAACCTAGAAAGTTATTCCAACGCCATTCATTTTCCTTCTATAACCAGCATTAGCATTTATCGGTTCAAATTTTACAGAGGTTACAGATTTGTAACTTTCCGATTTATTAAAAAATCTTTTCTAAATTTCGGACAATGTAATACATATATTTATAGGGAGTTTTATAACTTGTACTAATTTCTAATTTAAAATAATTATAAATTAGTATTGATTTTTAATTGAAAAGTGTTATCATTTAGTTATTCAAAAAATACATGATAAAGGCGGGTTGATGATGAGCAATAATCAAAAGAACCATCTTACTACTAGCTGGGGTGCTCCAGTTGGGGACAACCAAAATTCAATGACAGCGGGATCAAGAGGTCCTACACTAATCCAGGACGTGCATCTCTTGGAGAAATTGGCGCACTTTAACCGTGAGCGTGTGCCTGAGCGTGTGGTGCATGCAAAAGGTGCCGGAGCTCATGGATATTTTGAAGTGACGAATGATGTTTCTGAATTCACGAAGGCCGACTTCCTTTCTGAGGTCGGAAAAAAGACTCCTATGTTCATCCGTTTTTCAACGGTTGCCGGAGAACTGGGATCAGCCGATACGGTTCGCGATCCACGCGGTTTTGCCGTTAAATTTTACACAGAGGAAGGAAACTACGATATCGTCGGCAATAATACTCCTGTATTCTTTATCCGCGACGCTATCAAGTTCCCTGACTTCATCCATACACAAAAAAGGGATCCTCAAACACATTTAAAAAACCCAAATGCGGTTTGGGATTTCTGGTCACTGTCTCCAGAATCACTGCATCAGGTGACAATCCTGATGTCGGATCGCGGTATTCCGGCCACTTTCCGCCATATGCATGGCTTTGGCAGCCATACATTCAAATGGACAAATGCAGAGGGCGAAAGCGTTTGGGTCAAGTACCACTTCAAGACTGAGCAGGGAGTCAAGAATCTTACTGCTGACGTTGCTGCTAAAATTGCCGGTGAAAATCCTGACTACCATACAGAGGATCTTTTCAACGCGATTGAAAACGGGGACTTCCCTGCCTGGAAGCTTTATGTACAGATCATGCCGCTTGAGGATGCAGATACTTACCGCTTTGATCCATTTGACGTCACAAAAGTTTGGTCACAAAAGGACTATCCATTAATCGAGGTTGGCCGGATGGTATTGAACCGCAATCCTGAGAACTATTTTGCAGAGGTTGAACAGGCCACATTCTCACCTGGAAACTTTGTGCCAGGCATCGATGTTTCACCTGATAAAATGCTTCAGGGCCGCCTTTTCGCATATGCTGATGCACATCGCTACCGCGTAGGCGTGAACCACAACCACTTGCCAATCAACAGGCCAAAGTCTGAGGTGAATCATTATCAGCGTGACGGCCAGATGCGCTTTGATGGCAATGGCGGCAAGAAAGTAAACTACGAGCCTAATAGCTTCGGAGGACCTGCTGAGGTGAACGAGCATAAGCAGGCAGCCTTCCCTGTCAGCGGTATAGCAGAAAATGCGGGCTACGACCATCATGATCATTACACTCAGGCTGGCGACTTGTACCGCCTGATGAACGAAGAAGAACGCGCCCGCCTTGTCGCCAATATTGTCGCGGCAATGAAGCCCGTTGAATATGAAGAAATCAAGCTCCGCCAGATTGGCCATTTCTATAAGGCGGATCCAGAATACGGAACAAGGATCGCTCAAGGCCTGGGCCTTCAGGTTCCGCAGGAAGTTTAATAGGAATAGAAAGCAGAGTGTCCATTTGGGCACTCTTTTTTTATCCAGACTTCAGGCCTCTTAACCAATCCCCAGTGCGATGAACCTCCTGCCCCCCGCTTCCCAAGTCTCATCCATCTCTAAGAGGTACAAAGCAATTTTATAAAAATATGTAAATAATTGTTTTTCAAACCAATAAAAGGTCCTACTGAATCGTTTATTATATAGAAGGAGGTGCAGCATGGGCCAAACAAGTTTGCATCATAATGATGACCTGATTGATGACAAAGCTGGATTTAAACAGTTATATGATGAGCATAAAAAGCATGTGTTTGCGATCGCGCTATCGGTTCTAAGGGACTTTTCCCTGGCGGAGGATGTGCTCCAGGAGACGTTCATCAAACTTTACCAGCATATGAACCATCAAGAAATCCCTAATGTAAAAGCATGGCTGCTTACCGTTTCAAGAAACATGGCACTTGATTTGTATCGTAAAAAGAAACGTGAGTTGACCGGCTTTGAAACTGGCTATTTTGAGCAGATGCAGGACCAGTTCCATGACCCTTTAGACAGGATGGTTTTAGCGAAATACCTGGAGCTTCTTGATACGGAGGAGCGGCAAATTGTCATTTTAAAGGACATCTCTGGCATGAAGCACAGAGAGATTGCCAAGATTACTGAAATGCCTTTAGGAACAGTACTGTGGAAATATAGCAAAGCTATGAAAAAGCTCAGACAGAATTTTAACTAGGGGGGAATTCAAATGGAAAAGGAAAAAATGCTGGAGCATTTGAATAAAGGTATTGACCAGCAAGTACCTGATGTTTGGGATCAAATCAACCGCCGGATACATACAATCGAAAGGACAGAATCCGGAAAAGTTGTTGTTTTACAGGGGAAAGATAGAATCAAGACCAACAGAATGATTTCTAATAAAGTTCTCGCACTGGCTGCAGCCTGCCTGATGATCGCTTCGATGTTCACATTCACCCCGGCGCTGGCTGCACTCCAGCAGATGTATGATAAACTGTTTTCCTCTGATCATATTGATGATATCGCGGTAAGAACGGCCGTCCTGAATGGTGAAGGCCAATTCACGAACCAGACTTTTTATGATGAAAAGAACGATATTACCGTTCAGTTCCAGAGCATCATGACAGATGACAAGGAGACAAAGCTTCTCCTTACCTATCAAAGTAAAAGTACGGATTTGGAAAACTACTCAATAGATATTTTTGAAGGAAAAAGTTCCATCTTTATTGTTGGTGCTGAAGGAAATCGAATCAAGCTGAATAATGTCGGCTGGGGCAGCAGATATTTTGATAAAAAGGAAAATAAGGTCGCACAGGCACTGTCTTTTGCTTCAATCAAGGAATATGCAGGCCAGCAGGTAAGGCTGGAAATCGCTGATTTAACCAAATGGGATGACACCCCTGCAAACAATGTGAATGACACAGCCGCTGTTGAAACAGTGTGGCCGCTGGTTTTCAAGCTTGATCAATCGGCTATCACTAATCGGGAAATAGTAGCGCTCAATAAAGAATTCACTTTTAAAAATGAAGTGTATCTCATTAAACAAGTCGAGTTTTCAAAACTTGAGACGCGGATTGTCGTTACAGGTACTGACACCAAGCTTCTAAAAGATGAACAAGGAATGGAATATAGAGTGTGGAGCAAACTGGAAGAACAATATATGAACGCCAGGGTGCATGACAAAGAATTCGGCTTCAGGGTTGATTATACAAAAACAGGGGTTTTTCTGGAATCTGCTGGTGTATACGCTGACCCAATCTATCATAAGGCCGAAGTTAGGGGCGGAAAAGATGAGTATATTATTACCTTCGCTCCGGTCAAGGATCGCCAGGATTGCGTACTTGAGATTGGCAAAGAATTAAAAGTTCCGTTATCTAATTAAGAAAAAAAGCAGGCCGGAACCGGCCTGCTTTCGTTTTGAAAATATTAGAATGTGTGTGCCATATCCTTCGCACGTGCAATTCCATTTTCTTTGATTTCCTGTGCTTTTTCAGGATTTGCATTATGGCCTTCAATGAAAATACCTTCAAGGGAAGGGACACCAAAGAAGTTCATGATATTAGCCAAGTAACGGTGGCCCATTTCCACTTCAGCAGCAGGTCCTTCAGAGTAGTAGCCTCCGCGTGCCTGGATATGAAGAGCCTTCTTGTCCGTCATTAATCCGACCGGACCTTCTGCAGTATAGCGGAATGTTTTGCCAGCGACTGCAACTGAATCGAGATATGCTTTCATTACTGGCGGGAATGAGAAGTTCCAAAGTGGAGTTACAAAGACAAACTTGTCTGCGCCTGTGAACTGGTCAACCAATTCAGCAAGGCGGCCAATCTTTGCCTGCTCATCTGAAGTAAGCTCTTCAAAAGCTGTACCTTTCTGAAGCTTGCCCCATCCGCCCAATACATCCGCATCAATTTGCGGGATAAATTCTTTGAAAAGATCCAAGTGAATGATTTCGTCATTCTGATTGACTTCCTTGTAAGTCTCGATGAAAGCTTTTCCTGCTGCAAGGCTGAAAGAATGCTCCTCTGTCAGTGGATGTGCTGTGATGTATAAAACTTTTGCCATGATGTTATCTCACCTTTTCTGCTATATAGTATAACTACTTCGAGGGGGGGATATCTCGAAGTAAAAATAGTTTACCTCGAGATATTAATTCATTCATGCCCGCTGGTCAACAAAAATGCTCATTATGGTCTCACTAAGTCTAAATTTATCTGATTGTTTTCAATGCTCCGCTCCAGGAAACGACTTCATCAAGCATGGCATTTACGTTATCAAGATGCAGCGCCTGCGGCTTGAACTCAGTTCCATTTTCGAAATCTGTAAATAATGATAGAGTTGGATGTGTCCGGACGTCTGCAATTTTCAATTCGCCACAGATGCCGCGCAGATGTTCTGCAGCGCGCGCTCCCCCAGTTGAACCGTAGCTGACAATCCCGGCTGCCTTGTTATTCCATGCTTCACGGGCAAAGTCAAGCGCGTTTTTCAGTGCTCCAGTAATGCTGTGATTGTATTCCTGAACGATGAAGACGAACCCATCCAGACTAGCCAGCTTTTCATTCCAGGCAGCAATCCCTGGCTCTGTACCGTCAGTAGTCCCCAGGAAAGGCAAATTAAAGTCGGCGATGTCGACGATTTCATAATTCGCATCTCCACGTTTTTCAGCAATGCCCTTCACCCATTCTCCAACCTGTGGACTTACTCTTCCCTGGCGTGTACTTCCTAAAATAATTCCGATGTTCAATTTTTCAGTCATTGTTTCTTCCTCCTTAGTTTGTCTTCCGAATAATTTATCAAAAAAGCCCATAGCTTCCACCACCTATAAAAATGTTATGCCTGATCCGCTATCTGTAAAATCATCTTATTTCCCGTAGGATCGGCTGTTACATAGACACCATTTTTTTCTTTAACAGCTGCTCCAATCTTTGTTAGCTGTTCAATTGTTTGTGTTAAAGCATTCTGATCTGGCAGTTCTATAGTAAAGGATTTTAAGCCAACGCTGTTTGCAGGGGCAACTGGTGCACCCACGCCATTCCACGTATTCAGTCCGATATGATGATGGTATTTGCCAGAAGAAATGAATAGCGCCTGGGAACCATAGCGGCAAACAACTTCAAATCCTAAGCCTTTTGTATAAAACTCTGCTGTCTTGCTTAATTCCGAAACATGCAGATGGATATGTCCCATGACAGTGCCTTCAGGCAATCCAGTCCATGCCCCATTCAAACCTTCAGCCATGACACCCTGAGCATCCATTGCATCAGTGGCCATCACTACTTCCCCACCTTTCCACTCCCACTCAGAAGCTGGACGGTCAGAATAGATTTCAATCCCATTGCCATCTGGATCAGCTAAATAAATGGCCTCGCTAACAAGGTGGTCAGAAGCTCCCTGCAGCGGATAGCCAGACTGGAGCAAATGCTTCAGTACTTTCCCCAAATCCCCGCGAGTTGGCACTAAAAGGGCAAAGTGATAGAGTCCAGCCGTTCTTCCCTGCTTCGGCATAACGTCTGCAGGCTGCTCAATCGTTAATAAGACTGTTTTCCCGTCTGCAGAAAGTTTTGCTGATTTTTCATCTTGTTCGTGAACCTTAAAACCAATTACTTCTTTATAAAAAGCAAGAGCTCTTTCTAAATCCTGCACTTTAAGATTTACCTGTCCGATAAATGTGACTGGCGGCTGATGAAAATTCATGTTTATTGCCTCCTCTTTATGCATTTTTTGATTGAAAAAGTACATTATCTAAAGCGAAAAGCGACTTGTTTGTCAAAGCGAGATAAATCGCAATAACCATTAATGCTAAATCAAGTTCATATCCAGCCATTTGGCCGTTACCAAGAAACCCGCCGGCAAGCTTTACTTTATTAGTCGCAACTGCAAGTACGGCAGCGAATAAAATGGAAACGATTCTTGTGCCCACTCCCACTATCATGGCAATTCCGCCAACCAATTCAATCACTGCTACAAGATAAGCTGCGAACCCCGGCAAGCCCAGGCTTTCAAAAAATCCAACCGTATTTTCAATTCCTCCCTGGAACTTTGCCGCTCCATGAACCAGGAATGTGATTCCAAGAAATACCCTCAAGATTGTTGTTCCGATTTCCTTATTTTTTAACATACCCTAAAAACTCCTTTTTTTAATTCATTCCAACGATAGAATACAACTGCAGTTTTATATTTCATTTCGTTAGTAGGTTACTTTATGTAAGTAATTATATTTTCATTATTTAATTACGTCAAGTAATTATTTTATAAAAAGTAATTTATTTTTCTTCTAATGGGTTTATAATAGAGATAAGGAGTGATTGAAGTGGATAAAACAATATGCCCCAGATTTGAAAAAGCAATGGCAATCCTGGGCCAGAGATGGACAGGAATGATCATATACCAGCTGCTAACCGGACCACAGCGCTTCTGCAGCATTGAATCAGCGATTGGAGTCAGCGGCAGAGTACTGTCAGAAAGATTAAAGGACCTGGAGAACGAAGGGATCGTCAAACGCGAAGTATACCCTGAAACTCCTGTTAGAATAGAATATTCCCTGACCGAAAAAGGCATGGCACTCGAGCCTCTTATGAGGGATATCGAAAAATGGTCACAAGGATGGCTGGAAGCATAAGCACCCTGTTAACGGGTGTTTTTTTGTTTTTAGGCGGTTGAAGGGGGTGGTGGGTTCCGGTTTAGAACTAACCATTACAGTTCAAGCCGATTTTTTCCTTTCGCGGTGTATTGAGGGGTGCCCACATTACTGTTCAAGACGGTTCTTATTTTACGAAGTGGATCGAGGGGGCTCTCCTTGCAGTTCAATAGGTCCTTTAGCTTCTGAATTGTTTTTGGTTAGCACTATAGAGAAATCCAATTCTTTTATCACATAAATAGGTATTTTTTGGAGCTCTGTTATACCCGTTACCGTTTACAAGACGAGTTGATTGTAGTGGAAGGCGCGTAGACTCCTGCGGGCGCAGCTGGACAGGTGAGACCCCGCAGGAGCAAAGCGACGAGGAGGCTCAGCGCCAGCCCCGCGGAAAGCGAAGCGCCTGGAACGGAAATCAACGGCCTTACATAACAGATCCTTTTATTTTATAAAGACAAGTTCTGTGCTAATACCGGCGCAAAATCCAAATTTCTCCATAAACTATACATAAAAAGAGATAAATTTCTCCAAACTATGTGTATAGAACTGGAGGTGGACGTTAAATGGGTTTGCTTAATGCGCTGAACCAATGGAGAAATACGAGATATGAGAATCATCTTTCCAATATGAAGGAGCAAAATAAATGCCCGGATTGCCACGGAAGAGGCTACTATCCATTTTCGGCCAATGAATTTGTTTACTATGCTGCTCCTTATGAGTGCCCTGGCTGCAATGGCAGCGGGCTCTATTCAGACTGGATTGACAGTGCCAATTAAAAAAAATGGCCGCTGCATCTGCGCAGCGGCCATTTCAGTTTGTAGACAAAAGGGGTTCGGAATGGTCTCATTCCGAACCCCTTTTTGGATTTTATCGGATTTTTCAAAGGAAACAGACTCCCTTTGCTATACTTTTAGGCCATTTCTGGACTTCTCCATGTCCAGTTGGCCATC
>NZ_JBYNSB010000065.1:0-25521 GCF_057785455.1 Mesobacillus sp. | reverse complement strand
GGGCAGGTGAGACCTAGGTAGAAATGGCCTGAGAAGAAGGGCCATTTTACCCCGCAGAAGCAGAGCGACGAGGAGGCTCACCGCACGCCCCGAGGAAAGCGAAGCGCCTGGAACGAAAATCAACAGCCTTGTTTAACAGAGCCTTTCATTAAGCAATGCTTCCACACATCAAGTTAACTACTAAAAAGGACTATTCAGGTATGTTTTTATAAAGTTATTAACATATATTCACTTGCATTGATGACACCTTCATGGAAAACATGAAAGATAATCCCCAATTATATGCCAGCCGCATATAATTTTTATACCTAGAAATAAACAGAAGGAGAGATTGCCTTGCGATCAACTCAAAGTACTTCAGTAAGTTTACCTTTCCCTTCCCGGTGGGGGCTGGATTCCAGCATTGCGGGAAGGCCGGTTGTGAGGGGGATTTTTACGATTAATTCGGTTTCAGGTAATACTGTTACCGGAACAGCTAATTTCCGCGGAACACCTCTTCCAATTCAGGGAACGTGGGATAAGAGTACAAATCAGATCACCTTCGATACACCTTATGCAACATTTTCAGGAAGATTGGACATTTTTGATGATGCGGGAATAAAGGTCAGGCATCATATAATAAGTGGACGCCTCAGGATGAAGCCACCTTCTCTGCAGGCTGGTGAATTTGGAAACTGGATCGCAACAACAGATACACCACTAACCGGACCGGCCACCCAAACAGGCGGACTGCCGCCAGTGGGTGTCTTTACTACATCTGATTTGCTTTACCACACTGGTAGACGTTCTTAGGCCACTCCCAAAAATTAATCTTCAGCTTTTTGCGTGAAGATTAATTTAAGAAAATTGGACAAGCAATTTTTGCTTTTTATAAAATTAGAAAGCCATACGATTTTGAGGATATGACATTACTTGATGACCGCTTTTATTTTTTCCTGCTTATCTTCATGGTTGATATACTCAAAAAAACCGATTCTATTCCCCCACGGATCTTCAAATGTTGCCCATTTAACTGGGACTTCTTCTCTGGAGTGTATTTCAAAAGATTTCACATCTAATTCCTTCATCATCCTTTCTCTCTCAGCCTCGATTGAAATGACGCCCATTCGAAGCGGACCGCAGCCTGCCGATGGATTTCCTTCTGCAACTTGCAGCCAGCAGCCAGGAATCAATTCCCACTCCGCAAATCCATCATGAGGAGTGAAATCTGGTTCTTTATTGAACAAAACCTTGTACCATTGAATTCCTTCTGCAAAATCAGAAACTCTGACCTGATATGTCATTTCATAGATCATAAAATTTCCTCCGTTTAATTGGAATATATCTAAGAGACTTTATGATGGATTCTACTTCTTTATAGCTGGAACCTGATATTCATTATTCCATACTTGCGAGAGAACTCCTTCCAGAATCAAACATAAAATAAAAAAAGCCGCCCAATAGGCAAGCTTCTGTAAAAAACTCTGTAGAGGATGTTGATTGATTAGGTCATTTTCACTCCTTCATATCTTGTCCACTTACTTGATTCCTTTCCATGAATTAAAGCTTTTCTCCGGACAATTGATTTGCCCCATATCCCTCGAAAAAATCGGTCATCATTTCCGGCTCTTTTATGAACAGTTCCCGGAGAAACATCAGCTGAGGAAACGGTTCAAAAAAGAGCCCTAAATCCATATTTTCACTTATCATCGCTCTTCCATCCTGCTCGAGATAATCTTTTAAAGTGAGCGGGACTTCACAAATTTTAAAAACCTCTTCTGGAGACAGCAGAAGTAATCCTTTTGTTTCCGACGAAGGAACTGGCTCTGTTTGCGAATAGGCCAGGTACATGGCGTTGGAAGAGTGTGAATCTGTCCCTTTTATCAATACAGGAGCAATTTCATCAGCAATATTTATTGGGGATGAAGGTTCACTCCAGCCGCTTTTGTAATATGTCACAGGCGCACTGATCAATTCGATTTTCATGCTGGATTCCTCATGAACTTCGCGTATTGCTGCCTGGACAGCTGTTTCGCTTTCTTCCCGATGACCTCCCAAACGTACAACACCCAGCTTGTCTCCTTTTCTAGTAGGACCAACCTGAAAAGGAAACAAACCATTGTAAAGTACATAAGCCCCGGAAGTATTAATATTAACAGTATTCAATTTAACAGCTCCATTCAAATGTGATATTAACAGGTAGAAATTCCCCATCTATGGATAAGGGGATTTTCCTTTTAGTCTACAGCTCATGTCCCAAAATCCAATCAAGCCGTTTCATTTGAATACTTTTAGGAAGAGATCTTAATAGAGTATTTCTGCTATAAATTGCTGCCTGGCTTTCAAGCTGCATCATCTTGCCCATCATTCTTGATCCCCTGACTACTTTAGAGGTACGCGGGATTCTTATTTGCTCGTAAAGCTTGCATGCTTTGTGAACATCAGTTGGATTATTTTTAAGACAGTGCGCAAGAACAAGGGCATCCTCCATCGCCTGCGCTCCGCCCTGGCCAAGATTCGGCAGCATCGGATGAGCAGCATCCCCAAGCAGTACGGTCCGGCCGTTAGTCCAGCTATTAATTGGCTGCCGATCAAAGATTTCATGCATCAAAATATCATTCTCCATAGTTGATTCAATCACTGCCTCAACAGGCTGCATCCATCCCTTAAATAGATTCAAAGCAGTCCTTTTTCTGTCCTTGTCTGTTAGTAAGGATCCTTGAGGGGTATTGATGGCTGCAAACCAAAAGATCTTTCCTTTTCCGAGATGAGAGAAACCAAATCTTTTCCCTCGTCCCCACGCTTCAAATCCCCCGCCCAATTCAACCGGAAACCGGGAATCATCGAATTGAGATATCCCTCGGATGGCTGTAAAACCAGAGTATCTTAATGGTGTTTCTACATTCATACATTTCCTGACTTGAGAATGAATACCGTCAGCACCTATCAGAAATTCCGCTTCTACAGAAAAACCATCTTTGAACACAATATTTATGTTTGAGTCTGTTTGCTCGTAGTGAGAAAATTTTTTATCAAGGAGTACAGTTCCTGGTGCAAGCTTGGCGAATAAAATCCTTTGCAGTTCAGGCCTGAAGATCAAATAACTGTATGTTCCATACTTTTCTGCTTGTTTATGTACCGGCATTTCCATGATCAGCCTGCCATCCCAGGTCCTGACTTCCGCTTTTTTCACAGGAGCGCCTGCCTGCCTTACTTGTTCTGCAACTCCCAATTTTTCCAAAGCTCTCATGGCATTCGCAGCCAAGACTATGCCCGCCCCCATTTCCTTAAGCACAGGGGCCCTTTCAAAAATCCTCACTTTTCCTCCCAGCTGCTGCAGGGCAATGGCAGCGGATAGCCCTCCGATCCCAGCGCCAATAATCACTGTATCAGGCAGATTAGCCGACTGGATCATCTTTATCCCCCTCTCTTAAATTCCTATCCTAATGATATCATGGGAATGTTAAAATTGATGAAATTAGAACCATGCAAGTAAAAATATGGTAAAATTATCACAAAATATTAAAGGAGATTTCTAGATGAGCAGACCAAGAGCTTTTGCCGCTATCATGAAAAATGACCAGATTCTTATGACCAAGCATATCTACCCCGACAAGACCTTTTGGACCCTTCCTGGCGGCGGCCTTGAAGCCGGGGAAACCTTTGAAGAAGCAGTAGTTCGCGAAGTCAAGGAAGAGGTAAATTTAAATGTAGCGGTTGTAGATTTTCTCTTTTCAGGGCATTACAGCGGAGGAGAGGAAAGATGTTACCTTGTCCGGATTCTGGACGACCTGCTGCCAAAGCTCGGGTATGACCCAGAATTTCCTGAGAATGAACAGACTCTTGCTGAGGTAAAATGGTTTTCGCTTCACGAAATGAAAAATGATCTTCATGTTTCTATGGTAATTAAGACTATGAAAATCGCATTATAGGAGAGAACTTATGAATACAGAAGTCTATATGGTACGCCCATGCGCATTCCGTCTTTTCTCTGGAGCATGAAGAGACAAGGGAGCTTTCTGAAAAAGGATGGAAAGATGCTGAACGGATCACTGAAATTTTAAAGACTGAGACTATCGACCATATCATCTCCAGTTCTTATGTACGCGCAAGACAAACGGTAGAGGGGATTGCGAGTTATCTGCATCAGGAGATAGAAATTGACCCGAGATTCCGGGAACGTGATTTGGCGGCCAGGGATCACCATTTTGCGAACCCTGCGGAAGCCATGCAGAAAGTATTTGCTGATCCTGATTACAAATTCCCAGGAGGAGAATCCAATTCCGAAGTACAGGAGCGTGGAATTTCAGCCCTGAAAGAAGTAATTACAAAATACAAAGGAAAGAAAATAGCAATTGGCATCCACGGGAATATCATGACATGCACCATGGGGTTTTTCAGTCCAGAATATGATTATGAATTCTGGAAACAAACCACAAAGCCTGATATTTATAAACTGACGATCAATGAACATTTTGAGTTGATTGACTGCGTGAGGCTTTGGAAACCTGTACAAACTTTTATACATAATTAAGGCGTTCAAATTGGAACGCCTTTTCTATTTTGAGAATTGATCCGCTAACATGAGTACCAATATGATTAACATATGCAGTACAGCCAGAATCGCAAAATGTGACCCTTTAATCCCGTCTGCCAGTAAATAAATTACTGGGAAAAGTACCGTTTCTACCCCAAATAAAATAATCACAGCTCCGATTCTTTCAGCAAGCTTCCTTTCATTTTTAGGTACAAACCATTCATTATTTCCTGCAATGAAGTCAGTTGATCCCTTCCTTTTTACCGATCGGCCAATATATATAAACACAAGACCTACCATGATAACAATCATTGAAACGAGGATCATGTAATCACCTGCTTATTTTTTTTGCATATGTAAACCATCTGGCTGCTCTCCGCCGTTAAAGGATTCATATGCCAATCACCATAAACATGTACAGCATAAAGACCATTCGCTTTAAAAAGCCGTTCCATCTCTTTAGGAAAAACATATCTCAGCATGATGCAGGTTCTTTTTTTATCGACAATCTTGCCGGAGAGATCGCTATATTTCCTGATGGTTGTATAGTGCTGCAGCTGATCCAGTGGGTCGTAGCTGCTAATCGTAAATACATCTACTTTTTTGCCTGTCAGTCTGTCGATGTAAGATTTCCAGTATTCCTCCGTTGGTGGCTGAAGCAGCTCATCAGCACTTGGGAACCTTGTTCCAAAGATAAAAAACCCTTCATCATCAAGGTGCCTGTATACTGACGAAAGGAATCCGTCCTGGTCTTCGTTCGATAGAAAATGCTGAAAGGAATTCCCTACAGAGAAAATCAGTTTACTTTTAATCGCAAGGTTCAGCTTCCCGCAATCCTGCTCAATCCACTGAATTTGAAGCTTTTGCTCAGCTGCCTTCCTTTTGGCTTCATTCAGCATGCCTCTGTCTACATCAACACCTACCAGCTCATGCCCTTCTTTGGCAAGGTGAATGGCTGCTCTACCAGTCCCGCAAGCCAAATCGACGATCGGTCCATCCACCTTGGCAGCCCAATCTGATAAAAACTCTACATCTTCCTGGTAGCTATCATTTTCCAGATCATATAGTTGTGGGTCGTTGTATTCATTACATTCTTGTTTTATCATTATATATTCCTTAACTTATAATTTTCTATAAAATGGTGAGATCCAACCTGTAAAAGATCACGAAAGCTCTTTTCTGGGTATCTCTCTGTATAATGCCGAAACAAGTAATATGCAAAACTATAACCAGCAAGGTAAGGAATTCCCTCGGACGGCTTCCCAAAACACAGGAGCGATTTTTCCCGATCGTCGGCTGTTGCAAGTTTGCCTTTAACCTGTTCCCAATAAAAGGCTTCTCTGTCCGGCGTGAAATCACTCTTCCACCAGCGCTTATCAGGATACAAACTTAAGCTGAATAATTCAGCTCCTCCCTCCATCTTGAACCATTCAGAAAGGGTGAATGTTTCAAGTGTTAACTCATAGATTGGATTAATAGGTGTAGCATGATGAAGCTCGTGGGCAACTAAATATTGCAGGAAGTCTTTATCAGGATTTGGCGGAACAGCAATTAAGATATTATTGGGTCCATTCGTATAACCATTGGTCCAAAATGACCGGGAATGATTCTGGAACCAGGGGAATGGGAATGCCGGAAAGACAGTGATCCTAATCTCCTCGTATGGAAGGTGGATTTTTGCTTTTTCAACAGTTTCATAAATGAGCTTTTCCACCTCAGCTGGGTCCCATTCTAAATCGGTAGTTTCTTCTTTGGATAACTCCTTGAATTTGAAAAGTTTAAATCTCTCTGCAATATGCCTCCATTCCTTGACCCATGTCTTATCATTGACAAGGGGGCTTAATTCTTCCTGTAAAAATAATTCATACTGCTTTTCTTCTCGTAAAGCAATGATGGCATTATATGTTTAATGGCAGCCATATGAGTAACCCCTCACTTTTTTCAATAGGATGCGGATTCTTTTTCCCAAAAGAATTCCTACTTCTCCCGGTTTTTATAGTAAATCAAAAAATCTGTCCATACATTTTTTTCTAATGAAAACTTCTCCCTGGTACATTCATATTGAAAACATGCACTCTTTGCTAATTTAATTGATGGATGGTTATCAACATTGATATGGAGTTCAATTCGATGAAAGCATAGTTGATTAAAAAACAATTCTGATGCTGCAAGAACACTTTCCTTTCCATATCCCTTGTTCCAAAATTGGTTATGGATTGAATAGCCCATCATAGCCCACTGATAATCCATTCTTAATATCGTGAAAAGCTCAACTTTGCCTATATTGGCGCCATCTTCTTTTCGAAAAATACCCAGGTTAAACATCTTGTCATCTTTTGCTGCCTGATCAAATCCTTGTATCCAGTTTGCAAACCATTCTTTGTTTTTCAATGACATATTCGAAGGACGTCCGTCATCATATTTATACTGTGATGGGAGTCTATTGTTAAAATGCCTGAACCAATTCTCATAATCTTCAGTTTCGAATGGGCGGATGAATAACCGTTCTGTCTCTGAATATAACTTTGCACTACTCATATTTAAGCTCCTATCCAACACATTGCTGCTTGAACAAGACAAATGTATGAAACACTCATCTAGTAACTTGCATTTCACATCCACTCAAGTCAGCTTTGCACCTTATAGACATAACTCTTTCTCTAAAATAATTCTTTGCCAGTAAAACAGCATTTGCCGTAAAAAGTTGTGTTTTAATCCCATTTTTCAAAATCTGCTGGCATGCGATATCAAAGTCCATAAGGTGTATTTTCAATTCTTCTCCTTCATCTAAATCTTGCTCCATCCCCTTGTATGCATCCAGAATTAAAAAGGTAATTACTTTATTTGTTTGTGTTGCCGGGTTTACCATGAATTCTCCCAATTTGATAGGTTCCAAGTCTGAAGTATATCCAGTTTCTTCCCGAATCTCCCTCATGATTCCTTGTTCAAAAGTTTCGCCAGTTTCCATTTTCCCAGCAGGTATTTCCAAGAAAAAGTCTCCGCCAGCGTAACGATATTGCTCCACTAAAAGAATTTCTTTTTCTTTTGTTATAACAACCGCATTTACCCAGTCGGAGTATTCATTGACATAATAATCGTCAATAATGATTCCATCCGGAAGCATACATTTATCTTTACGCAAATTTCCGAATGGCGTCTTGTACAAATACTCCCAATCTATCGTCTTCCAGGTTTTCATAATAATGCTGTTCCTTTCAACTATTCTCAATGAACTCCATTACTCGGATTCCAAGACCCCTGCTCTTTTCGAATATGAACTATTTGCCCGATATGATAGGCAGTATGGATAGTTAGATGAGTTATGTCGGAGATCCATTGCTCCAGTGTATTTTCCTCGGCCTCTTGGACAGACTCAACCCATTCGGACATAATTTGATCCAGCATTTCGCTGCTCGACTGCCAGCTCCGTTGGTCATTTCGTGTAAAAGTCTCATCATTATTGCCATGACCTTTAGCATTCGGAAGACCTTTAAGACGATTTAAATATCTCAGATTATAGTAAATCAAATGATTTACTATTTCATGAATGGTGTTGCTGATACCATTATTTTTTGATGTTGCCTGCTCCTCTGTTAACCCTTGTAATGCACTGTGTAGTGAAACAAACCAGGTATCCTGATCATGGCATGCTTTCAACTGAGAGACGAGAATATCTTTAGAGTTCATAAAATTTCTCCTTTACTGGTCTTCTATAGGAGTTAGGACCTTCTTTTAGCAAAAATACTCTTCACATAGGCTTCTTTGTAATCTGTATATTCATTGATCCCTGCAGACTTGTTTTTCACATAGTCCAGTTTTACCTGCAAATATTCTTTTCTTGCTGCTTCATTTGCATTTAAAAAGTCTCTAAAGAAGATCAGATTATTCCAAAGTTCTCCCCCATATTGAACTAGATGAATAAAATGAGTTTTTACTTGATATGTTTCATCTGTAAACCTTGCAAGAACAATTTCTTCTGGTCTCTGAATCCTTAATCTCAAAAAACCTGCGTTCTTCAAGTCCTGAAAGAAAACTTCCTCTGCCATGCTTAAGTCGTCAATTCCCATTAGTATATCTATGATCGGTTTGGCCATCATTCCTTTTATTGCTGTGCTGCCTATATGCTGAACCCGATCTCCTTCCATTTGGACATTTTGCAAAATATCATTCTTCACAGAAACAAATTCCTCGTGCCATCTGGGATCGAACTCTTCTAGTCTTACCTCATCCTGTTTGAGACCAAGTTTCATATCAGCAGCTCCTTAATGTTTATTTTGCTACCTCCATGTATGCGGAAGGGTTCAATTCATCACTTTCGATTACCAGCGTTGTCATCCCGTGTTCCGTTTTCGTCTCGTGCCATTCATCTTTTTCCCAGAACACGGCTGTCCCTGGATGAACGTCAAAGTATTCCTTCGATTCGCTGCATACAGAACCTTCACCGCTTAAGATTAAAAGAAGCTGAGGCTTGGTGGCCTGATGGTAGCCAATAATTCCTTCGTTGCCAAGGTGCATAATTCCGATTGTGGTCGGAGTTTGTGTCTTTGAAATTTTAGACAAGATAAAATCAGAATCATATTTTGTTATATGCATTCCTGTTTCTTTTCGAAAATCATAAAATTGCATTCGGCACCTCCAGATACCCAAATTGTTTTAGCTTTTTAAACCTCTCAACTAATAGAATCCCTTTCCAATGCTTCCTAGCAATTTCAAAGTTTTCATGGTCATGTCCCCATTCCCAGGATAAATCCCAGACTCCCTCATCAGAAAGCTCCTCCAAATAATATGCAATATTTTGATTCGCTAGTTGTTCAGTTCTTTTGTATAGCTCATCCCGCGGATTTTCAATAAAATCCAATGGAAGCGGTTTGTACCCGTTTTTCCACGATTTTGGGTCCGTTTCGATACATTCGGCAGCAAGATTTATTACGTGGGATGACACTTCTTTTAAAGAAAACTTCATTTTTTTATTAAAAAGAGATTCATATGGCTGCATAAGCTTCACTAACTGCTGGTAGTTGTTAATTTGATGTCGATCCATTTCTTTCACACCCATCAGGTGATCGACAGCTTTGCTGATCGCATTCCAGCCTGCTTCCGCTGCCAAGCTGCCTTCCTTAGACCACTTAACAAGAAAAGCCGCGAGCTCTGCGCCTGGATTGAATGACCAATTTGCTTGGGCATTCTCGTTCCAATGCCACCATGGTGCGTGCGGGTAATCATTTATTTCAGGAACGACCGAAGGCCACATTCCTGTATCAGCATCAATAGTTTGAAGTAAATAAGAAAGCATTCCTTTTACCAGTGGTTCTTCATTATCAGCTGCAACTTCGTTCAAAATTTGACCCGCTGCCCATGTAGCCATTGGTGAAGAGTGTGGCGTCCAAAAATCCGGCTCTATCCCGTGTCCAAAGCCTCCATCATCATTCTGAAATTTTGCCAATTCGGCCATTACCTCATTTTTATTTCCATTTTCGAAATTGAACTTGAATCTAACGCGCTCCAACCCGCGTGCATGCCGAACCATATATTCTTTTGCAAGTGCATATTGATGTTCCGAAAGTTTTATCATAGCGTACCTCACCCTTTAATCTCCAAGTTATACTATGAATTCGCCAAATGGGTTTCATTTCCTTTCATAGATTCCAATTAAAATAAGCAGCCCATTTAAAGCTGCTCTTTTAATTTTGTGCCTTAACTTAATAAGGATCGCCTTCCAGTAATGAATTCGATGCTACTGGTGAAAAAGGTCAAGCTACTGGTGAAAAAATAGTCCTTACTGGTGAAAAATGAAATATTAGCAGCTCTTAACAGTAATTTTTTTAAAGAATTCTTTCTCAAATGCAAAAAACCGATACTTTTCTTAAAAAATGTACCGGATTTTTTCTTTTTATGAAGGAAAACAACTAATAATTCTTTAAAAAACCCTTAAAGCAGAGTGGTATAAATAGGTTTCAGACAACAATGGGTTCAACTTAAATATTCCAGCCATTCATGTTTGGAATCCTGCAATTCAATAGCTTCCCGCAGCCATGTTTTCTGATTAACATTCAAAGTATCTTTTACATTTAAAAAATCCAGTGTATCCTTATCTCTTGTATTTTTACTTTTATAAAGAAGGACGATTTCTGGATTTAAGATAGGAAAGCCTGAATCAGCATAGCTCCAGACAGCATGTTTGGGCAGCTTGATTCTGGTATCTCTTCTAAAGATCCATTCTCGGCTGTCCGCCTCATTCAGAAGAATTTCTAAAACTTCTCCAGATTCCCTTTCACGAGCATGGATCTCATGGATTGGCAGCTTTAAAAATCCGCCTTCCCAGAGGCTGATTTTATGGTGATCCACCTTGCACAAGTTCCAGCCAGTTAAAAATTCCTTTAGACGCAATTGATCATCTCTAAAGATAGCTATTTCTATATCACTATGTTTCCTGGTTTCCCTGCCTACGCAGAGGTCTATAGCCCAGCCCCCTGCGATGAACCAGGGATACTGAAACCCTGACAGCAGTGACTGGATCCTTTTGCATTCCTCAAAAAGCATTCTAGCCTCCTAGAGAATTATTTATCGGCTTAAAATCTCCGTTTTTATCAGGCATAAAACTCATTACTTTATTTATAGCATCAAGGTTCAAGGGACCATAGACATGAGGGAACAGCATCCCCGTATTCTCAGTGTCTTCATACACAATTTTGGAATGCAGCTTATCAGTATCAATAAATAACAAAAGCAGGTCCGAGTGACCCTTGAAGAAAGTATTGGCTACCCAAACCGCCTGCTCCTCTGTAGCACAATGGATAAAACCCTCTTCATCTAAACTCGATGGAGTATATACCTCTCCCGTTTTTATCTTTTCCCAGTCTTCTTCACTGATCAAATGCAGAATCAAATTTACCTGCCCCTTTCAACTACATTAAATACGATATTGCTTAACAATCAAATGCTGTAGAGATTGTGGCAGCTCTCTTAAAGATTTCCGCACAAACTCCGGGTAAAGCAGAATTTCTTCCAGCAGGTCAACTGGCACCCATTGATAAACCAATCGTTCTCCCTCTTCGCCAAAAAATGGCTCAGCGGTGAAGCTAAAATGATCATCATCAATGGTAACGTGATAATACAAGCCTATCTCATGAAATTTCCGATCCTTATAATCAAAAAAGTTCTCTGTAAACCAGAGCAGGCGGTCTACTTTCACATCAAATCCGAGCTCTTCCTTCACTTCACGGATTATACTAGTCTGCGAATCCTCCATGACCTCAACCCGTCCACCAGGCAAAGCCCAGTGATTATCCGTCGCCTGCCTATGTATCAAGACATGCCCCTCCATCACCATAACCGCCGCAACCCGGTAATTAAAAACAACCTTCTCCATCTGAAACGTAGCATCCATCTGTATACCTCCCTTTACCCCTTTAAAGCACCGGGGGTCAGACCCCTTTATGCAGTTTGTATGCATTTTGTGTATATTTCTGCTTCTTATGTGCAGCTTATATTAATTCTATTAATAGTTTGAAAATCCTACTTTTTTATAAATTAAATAAGCGCTCATTTTGTATTGAGCGCTTCTGGGATTAGTGATAATAATTGTTGGCCTCGCTTTATGTATTGGTCAAGGTGAGATTTAAGCAGATTTTCATCTTTTACATTCATTGAGGTGATCCCTTTAACAAAGTTCCAGTTCATGCAGCCTGATAACCAAATGAGTGAAGAAAGCCTCTGGTAATCTTTTTCATTCCGGAGGAAATCATGTGCTCGATAGCCCCTGTGAAACTCCCTCGCCAATTCTGAAGAAAAATCTTTTGTATGGATGCCGTCTGTTCTTGAGTACCACTTAACCAGCCATGCAAGACCCTCAACACGATCTCCATATCCAATTGACTCAAAATCGACAATCCCTGCCACATTGCCGTTGTTATCCCATAAAACGTTCAGTGGATTTAAATCAGATTGAATAATATAATCCATATTCTCGGTTTGGGCTGACTCAATATGTGCTTGGGCAATTTCTAAATACTGTTCCAATAAATTCACATTATCCATTGAAATCTCTATTGAATGAACATGATTTCTAACTTGTTCAATGAATTCCCCATAGCCTTTCAAATGCGATTTTTTTGTAAATATATTGCTCTCGAAGCTGCCTCCAAGATCGTGAAATTCCCTTGCCATTTTAGCAAACTCAAAAGATATCTTTTCATTACCTTTAGTAATATGTTCCCCGTCAAGCCATTCAAAAAGAATAAAATAGTAGTTCTCTGAACTCCATTCCACTTCAGTAAACGGATTACCATTTGTATCAGGAATGAGCTTCATAAATGGTATCTGCCGATCAGTAAGAAACCGGCAAAATCTTGTTTGCTCAAGCAATAGATCAGCATTCATTTCTCCAAATACATTGTTGGGTGAGCGATCCTCCCTCAGGAATCTGGCCGAATAGGCTTTTCCATCTGCGGCAATTTTAAAGTGCAAATCATTGCTCCAGCTTGTCAATTCCTTTTCAATGCTCAATGAGGTCATTCCAATTGGATATTGTATTAAAACCTTTTCTAATAAGTTCAACATTTTTACTCCTGTCCGACACTAAGCACAATTTTCCCTTTGTTCAGCCTGTTTTCCATCAGCTCATGAGCCTTAGCTGCCTCACTAAGCTTGAATTCATGCCCAATTTTTATATCCAATTCCTTTCTGGCCAGATAAGGAATGACTTCGTCTGCTGTTTCTTTCAACAAATGTGGCCTTTGCTTTCTGGTTGTGCCAAGGCTGAATCCGAGTACCGACCGGCAGCTGGAATGTAAATCGATTGTATTAAAACTTCCTGTTTCGCCGCTTGAATTTCCGAAGTGAACCAGCCGCCCATATGGTGCGAGACATTCGAGGCTTTTTTCCGTAATAGTGCCAGAGATGGAATCAAGTACAATGTCTACCCCAGCTCCATTTGTCAGCTCATTGACCCTGGCTGCGAAATCTTCCTCCTGATAGCAAAGTACCTCGTCTGCCCCGCTTTCCCTTGCAATTGCAATTTTATCTTGGCTGCCAACAGTACCGAATACCTTTCCGGCTCCCATCAGCCTGGCAAGCTGAATGGCGGTTGTTCCTACACCCCCTGCAGCAGCATGCACTAGAACGGACTCTCCCGTTTGTATCCGGGCCACATCCTTTAGCAGTCTATGGGACAGGAACGAAACGATCGGGGCGGCGGCGGCTGTTGCGAAATCAAGTTCTTCAGGAATTCGAAAAACCAATTGGTCTGATGCAACCGCAAATTCCGCATATGTACCACCTCTTGGAAAGGCAATGACCCGTTCACCTTTATGCAAATCCTTAACATTTGCTCCTACATCAACTATATAACCGGCAGCGTCAAGACCTGGAATAAAAGGAAGCCTGGCACCCTTTTTTCCGTACCTTGATTTAATATCCGCAAAGTTTACACTTGTTTTTATAACTTTAATCAGCACTTCATTCGCCCCAATTTCAGGCACAGGTACGTCCATTAATTTTAAAAATTCAGTACCTCCAAATTCAGTGACTAGGATGGCTTTCATGTTTTTCTCCCTTCTGACTTAATTGTTTAAACTACATGATTAAAAACTTATCAGGACAAGGAGTTCATTTTTTTCATTAATTGTCCCAGTTCCCGGTCGTTTTCGGATGTTGATTTTGCCAGCTGATCGGCGACCATTTGCTGCCGCTCAAGGGGATGATTTTGGCTTAATTTAGCTTTAGCTTCGATTTTGTCGATATTAATCCTAAATGGGACAATCCCTTTATTAAGCGCCTCAATATAGTCAGCATCCACAACGTCTAAATGATAAGGACTATCTGGCTTCTCGTATTTTTCAACCAACTCATTCAAGGTCCTGAAAACTTCACTTTTATCCGTCATAATATTCAATTCACCGTAAACATGAATCGCTACATAATTCCATGTCGGGACTGCTTTTGTCGTTTCGTACCAGGAGGGGGAGATGTAACTGTGCGGACCCTGGAACATTACAAGGACTTGCTGGCCCTCCGCATCTCTCCATTGTTCATTTGCCCGGGCAAAATGGCCATGTAAGACCTTTTCTTCCCTGTTCAATAATAAAGGAAGATGAGTGGCAAATGGCTCGCCATTATGCTGGGAAACAACAGCAGCAAAGCTGAACCGTTCCATTAAGTCAAAAACAACAGATTCATCCTGGATTTTAAAATAATTTGGAATGTACATTTCCATGTCCCCCTTTTATCCAAAAATTTGCGCTGCAATCCCAAATAAATGATTGTTTCGCACCGGCATTTCATCAGTATTATTCATCATAACTGGCGGATTGCTTACCTTCTCAAACCCTAGCTCGGTTAAATATCTAATGAAGCTATCTTTGCCATCAGGTACATCGATCCTCAGCTTCCCGTGATGGTTCCTGGCCAATTCATTGATTAAGATCGAAGCTCCCTTAGTTTCAGGAGCTACAATTGGGCCCAAAATCAAGTTTTCTGGTCCCTGGATTGAAAGCCCGTAGCCACGGATTTTTCCTGTGGAATCCTTTAACACTGAAGCTTGATGTGATTGTTTTATGCGTGCCTGCAGAAACCTTTCTCGTGAATCACCAAATGCCAGTCGATCAATTTCAATAACATCTTGAATATCATGACCATTCAATGTTTCTGCCCTAAGTTCCATGTCTGTTAAAATTCCAGCCTGTTTAAAGTCCTTACAAATAAATTTGTGGACAGAAGATACTACTCTAAATCCTAGTTTCTCATATAATGGCTTGCCGTCAGGGGTAGCGGTCAGCATTACGGCAGTATTACCCGGAACAAGATTCAAACAGTTTTCAGTTGTTTCTTTTCCAAGGCCCAGCCCGCGATAGTTTGGGTGAACAATAACCATGCCTAAGGATGCTAAATCATTATCAAAAGGTATGATGGCAGCACTGGAGACAATTTCACCGGTCTCAGCTTTATGGCCAACTATTTTACCCGAGGATAAGACGGTACGGATTTCGTGTTCGTCATAATCCCAGCCAACTGATTGAGATAATGCGATCAGTCCTGTAATATCATTTTCATCTAAAGTATTTAAGTTGTGAGTCTTTGTATAACCGCTCATAGTATTCACCTTTAAATAGATTAATAGACTAATTTAGGACGACTTTTGAAATAAACAATGCGGCAAATGCAATCGGCCCTTGTATGATAAAGCCCAGCACAAGAAGGAAAAAAGAACTTTTTCATATCAATTAAGTTCTCCCTCAACAAATACCTCATAGTGAAAAATGAGTAAGGAAAGATTATCAGGATCGTGGTTATGAATCCTGGGACATACTCCCGAAAGAATATAAATTGAAGTACATGGCCGATGCCATTTGCAAGGAGGATGCCTGGGACCAAGAACGAAAAGAACGTTACTGGTTTCATGCCAAGGAAATCTTTATTCTGCACGGCCTGTAAGCATCCGATCGCTGTAATTACCCATAAAATCGCAAAGGCCGCCGCAAATTGATATGCAGTGACTGTAACAGGGATGATATTTGAGTGCTCTTTAAGAAAAGGTTCAATCGTGAGAATTTCCTCAATGTCATGGATAAGGTATAGGAGTGGAAAAAGTAAGATGAGCTTTTTAAAATGATTCAAGCTTTCCCCCCCTAATTTCACCATCAACTTCACTTAGATAAAATCAAAACCCCGCCACAATGGGAGATTGGGCTGAATTCAATTTTACAAAAAACTCTCATGCTTGCTTCAAATTCCTCATATACGAAATAAAACTCATCCTCATCCCAATAGCCGCTACTGTCTTCGCGGCATTTTTCTAAATGATCCCGTGATTGAAATGCGATATCCCCAATATATATTTTCCCGCTGTCTTTCAATAATGGCAGGAGACTTACTATAAAGCTGACCTTCTCTTCATCAGGCAAATGGTGCAGCGCATATGTACTTATTATAGAGTCATATTTTTTGTCCAATACCTTTTCTGGCAGACCATTGGAAATATCCCATTCAATTAAATTCGCTTTCGGCATTTTGGATTGTGCCAACTCAATCATTCGCGGTGAAAAATCCAACCCATCGATAAGGTGACCATTTTCATATAATTTAGCAGTCAGTACCCCGGTTCCGAATCCAATATCCAGCACAGCAGATTTCTTATTTTCCATCACTTCATTGAAGATTCTATTCAAGATTGATTTATATCCTGCAAAAGGATATTGATCACTTTCTTCACTTATTTGAACGGTTGTGTCATAACCATCCGCCCATAAATTAAAGCCTTGTTTATTTAACATTCATGTACCTCCAATATTAGGCAATCACCAGTTATTTTAAAAAGAAAATTTAGCGCTACCGTTGACTAATTTAGACCATTAGCTGGCTAAGTCGTACGATTCGTATTCATAAATTTGCAATTGTTTTAAATACCGCCACAGCATGATGAATCTTTCTCCAAAACTATGTCTATGTAAAATTACGACTCTAGTCGTTCATTTCCCTTTAAAATTATGTTTATTTTGATTATAATTTCCATTATATAGAAGGATAATGAATATCAGGAGGCTGAACTTTTTTTGAATTATTTTCGCCAGTCTGTCATTTTCTTAGCTGGTTTTCAATGGATGTTTTTTATGTTTGCTAACACGGTTGTCATACCAATTTCAATAGGAGCAGCCCTGGATTTATCACAGGTTGAGATTGTTTCCGCAATTCAGCGGTCTTTCATTTTCACTGGCTTTGCCTGCATTTTACAGGGGTTGATTGGACATCGATATGCTTTGATGGAGGGGCAGTCAGGACTGTGGTGGGGCGTCATTTTGAGTCTGGCGGCAACTGCGGGCACGCTGAATTTGGAATTAGCCTCGATTGGCGGAAGCATTGCAGCCGGGGCAATCATTTCCGGTCTCCTGGTATCTCTTTTGGGCATGATAGGGGTTGGAAGACTGCTGAAAAGGTGGTTCACCCCAGTGGTCATGTTTGTTTTTTTACTGCTGCTGTCCAATCAGCTGATATTTATTTTCTTAAAAGGCATGCTCGGCCTTAATGATGGAATACATATTGATATGAAGACAGCCAGTTTTTCGTTTATACTGGCCCTTTTTACAATAGTCCTTCATATAAAAGGCAAAGGTGTTATCAGCAATCTCGCGCTGCTGATAGGCATGGCAGCAGGATGGAGCCTGTCAGTTATGCTGTTTCCTCAATCGACTGAATCGATCATAACTACATCATTCCTTACCTGGTTTCCATGGGGAAAACCGGCTTTTGAGTGGGGAATTGTTTTAACTGTCATCATTACCGGTTTATTGAATACCACTAATACAATTGCTACCTTAAAAGGCGCTGAGGACATATTCGAAAAGCCAACCTCAGACAAACAGTACCGCTCTTCTTTGATATTATCCGGAGGCTTCACTTCGCTATCGGGAATGCTTGGTCTTGTCCCTTATGCACCTTATGCATCTTCATTAGGTTTTTTGCAGACCACTGGGATAAAGAGACGAATGCCCTTTCTAATCGGTTCGCTTTTATTCATCATGCTGGGTGCTGTTCCATCATTCAGCGCATTTTTTTCCACCATCCCTCATAGTGTAGGGAACACGATATTATTCGTTGCATACCTGCAATTATTCCGGTCGGCATTGCGCAATATTGACGGATTACAATTCACGCCGAAAACCGTTTACCGAATCGCCATTCCAGCTTTACTGGGTTTGTCGATCATGAATCTTCCGAAAGAATCATTTGCTACTGTGCCCGCTGTTGTGCAGCCGCTTATTTCAAATGGACTGCTGATGGGCATAATGGCAGCTTTACTTACTGAATTTATCTATAATACAAGCAAACAGCCAATGAGAGAGATGGGAAAGTGATTGATTTTTTTCTTTTTCCCCAGCCTGCTGCCCGTTTCGGAACACACTTAAAAATCGCCTCTCTTGCGTAAAGGAGGCGATTTACATATGGAATATTCTTAATACGAATATCTCATAATCCTAGAAAATAGCGCAGCTTTCCTCAATCTATAATTCTTGTGATCAGCCACTCTACCGCTTCGTTAAAATCTTCGGCTGCATAGTCTGGCCTGACTTCAGCCCAGCGGTCTGTGTACTCCCCATTGATATACTTCTCATAAGCCTGTTTGCCGCTGCCGGTTTTCACCAATATTTTTATGCAGCCCGCGTCCTCTGCAGCCAATAGGTCTGTCCATCTATCCCCAATGACTGCACACTTGCTCAAATCCAAACCAAGGTCATCCGCCGCTTTAAGCAGCATTCCTGACGAAGGTTTTCTGCATTCGCAGCCTGCTCCGTGCGCATGGGGGCATAAATAGACTCCATCAAAGCCGAAAGCTTTCAGCTCTTCGTGAAAACTTTCTGCAGTTTCCTCTCCTGCTGAAATACCAGGCTGATTTGTAAAAGAACAGATTAATATTCCTCTATCTCTTAATCTCTGCAGCGACTGAGCCGCACCGGGAAAAAGTTCGAATTCACCCGGATAAACCACTCGGTCACTGCCGCCAAGTGTTCCATCACGATCGATAAATACAGCTTGAATAACAGAAGGCATAACACATCACTCCAGATAATAATTTTAATCAAAGGCTGTTTTCGTCCAAAAGCCGATTTTAAGGTGATAAAAGCCATTTTGTATGTCGGTACCAAGTTAGCAAGCTCTTTTCTCCTAATAAGCGTTATGTTTGGTATTAAACTTGAATAAGTCAATCCTATTTTGTAGTCAGCAACAAAGTTTGAGAAAAGAACCTAATTAAATGTTCTGTTTTTTAACAGAAGCAGAAGATACGTCCCCATGCTTCCTATTTAAGAATGCATAATCAAAACCCCTTACCAAAAAGGCAAGGGGGCAGCGATCACGGCATATTAGTATTAACAGGGCCGGCATTAAGTTCATTTTGCAGTTTTTTGAATTGCAGATACATTGCTATCCGCCAAGGAACGATCATTCCGAAAGCGAGGATCCAGAACATACCGCTAAGCTCGCCTACATCGATTGTGCTGCTTAACACTAGCTTGGCGATTACCCGGACAATCAACAGTCCTATCAGAATAAATA
Source organism: Mesobacillus sp. (assembly GCF_057785455.1). Taxonomy (NCBI): domain Bacteria; kingdom Bacillati; phylum Bacillota; class Bacilli; order Caryophanales; family Bacillaceae; genus Mesobacillus; species Mesobacillus sp. Next base: position 5,960 of record NZ_JBYNSB010000065.1, on the reverse strand, counting down.
CAAAGGCTTTTGATCGCTTCAAGTATATATCGTTGTCGCGGATTTCAAACTTGGAGGTCTTGATTAAAAGGATCGAAAACAGCATTCCGACTGTCAAAGCCTCAAGGATTTGTAAATAATGTACCCGGAACATCGGGAAAATGAACATGAGCGCACCAGTGCTCATGAAGATTGGCGGTAAAATGATTTTCTTAGCTGAAGCTGGCTTTTTGGCTGCCTTCATTCTCATGAATGTTACGAAAATGGCCATGCCAACCGCTCCAACAGTAGATGCCAAAACATAATTCATCCAGTTTTCATCCCTTATTTTAGATTTCCACTATCAATTATAAAGAAAATAAGCCATTTAAGATAGACTTAAATGGCTGTTTTTTATCTCAACAATCTGGAAACTGAATCTACGACCTGCGATTCATCAAATGGCTTTACGATAAAATCCTTCGCGCCAGCCTCGATTGCATCCACTACCATCTTTTGCTGTCCCATTGCAGAACACATAATGATTTTGGCGTCTTTATAATCCCGTTTAATTTCCTTCACTGCATCCAGCCCGCTCATTTCAGGCATGGTGATATCCATTGTCACTAAATCAGGTTTCAACTCGCGATATAGCCGTACTGCTTCACGTCCGTTTTCTGCTTCCCCTACGATTTCGTGATTTGCTTTCTTCAATATATTAGTCAAAGTGATTCTCATAAACTTTGCGTCGTCAACTATCAAGATCCTGGCCATCGCTGTATCCTCCCCGACAATCACTGCAAATATCCAGACAGATTTTTGCCCCTACTACAATATAACTATATTTAATGATGATTTTCAATGTTATTAAACTGAAAAAATTACATAAATGGTAAATTTACCTTATGAAAAATATCTCAATTATGGTCATATATCTCCAGTGAGCTTCGAAACATATAATGTTTTCAAAAACCTGTGAAATCGCCAAACAGCATAGACAGAATGGAAATAAGCTTTGTCATCCAGTCAAAGAACAGCATGACACCAACTAAGATCATAATATATCCGCCGATTTTGACTATTTTCACATTATGCTTGCGAATCCACTGCATCCTTCCAATGAAAAAAGAAAGAATAAAAAACGGAATAGCAAAGCCGAGTGTGTATGCAATCATATAGAGCATTCCTGATTCAGGATTCGAACCCGCGAGGAGAATGACAGAAGCCAAAATCGGGCCGGTACATGGAGTCCAGCCAGCTGCAAATGCCATGCCGATCAATGCAGATCCAACAAAGCCGGATGGACGATTTTTAAATTCGAATTTTCGATCTTTCATCAAGAATTCAGGTTTGAAAAAGCCAATGACCATCAAGCCAAAAGCGATGATGAAAATCGCGCCAAGCTGACGGATCAAATCCTGGTACTGAATAAAAAATTGGCCTATAAACGATGTGCCAAATCCTATCGCTATAAATATGATAGAAAAGCCAAGCAGGAAAAATAATGTATGCAATAAACTGCGTTTTTGCAGCATAGCATTTTCACTCTTCAATTCGCCTACCGACATCCCGGTTATATAAGATAAGAAAGCCGGGTATAATGGCAGGCAGCAGGGTGATATAAAGCTCAGGAATCCCGCTCCCAAGGCAATGAAGATATTTACGTCCGTCATGAATCCAACTCCATTTTAGTCGATTTGTACCCATTCTAACAAAAAATCAACCCTATTATAATGAAAAGCTGTGAACATTTTATAAATTCTATTGAAATCATGTTTAACATTAAAAAATCAGGGTAAAGTAATTTGGTGTTTTATTTTATCAGTAAAATTATTTACAAATGTTTCTTTTGAAATTTGGCAGCGGATGCTATATACTTATATAGCACTTGAAATAATTTCTATATTTATAACCTTTTTACATAAATGTAGTTTAATAGACTGCCAAGAGATAAAACAGGAAAGGATTTTCACTTTGTCTAAAGAGCAACTGATTACCCTTATCGAGAAGAAACGCGAAGAATTAATTCAAATCGCTTCAAAGAATGGCCTCAGTTCAAATATAGCCATCTCTCACAGCCAGGAGCTTGATGAACTCCTCAATGAATATAATCGCGCGTATATAAAAAAAGTTCCTGCCCATTAAAAAACAGCTAAAACGCATCGGCGTTGTAGCTGTTTTATTTTTTTATTTCGCTTTCTAACCGACAACATCTTCAAGTCTTTCCACTGAACCATTCTGCAGGAGGTACATCTTATGATAGAGTCCCTGCAGGGCCAGCAGCTCCTGATGGGTTCCCCGTTCTACAATCTCGCCATGGTGAAGGACAATGATCTGATCGGCATCCTGAATTGTTGAGAGCCTGTGGGCAATCGCTATAGTCGTCCTGCCTTCGCGCATTTTAGCCAATGCCGTCTGAATTGCTTCTTCAGTTTCTGTATCGATATTGGCAGTAGCTTCATCGAGCACAAGGATTTTCGGATTTGATGCAATCGTCCTTGCAAAAGCGATCAACTGTCTCTGACCGCTGGAAAAAGTAGAGCCGCGCTCTGTCACCTTATGGGCATACCCATCCTCCAGTTTATCAATGAATGAATCGGCCTGGACAAATTGGGCTGCTTTTTTAATATCCTTCTCAGTAAGCCCATGATTGTGCAGCCTTATATTATCTCCCACCGTACCAAAGAACAGGAAAGGGTCCTGAAGCACTAATCCCATTTTCTCACGCAGCTCTTTCACTGGATAATTCTTAATGGAGGAGCCGTCAATCAGGATTTCTCCGCGGTTGAATCCATAGAATCTCATCAGCAGATTGATGATCGAGCTTTTGCCGCTGCCGGTATGCCCGACAAAAGCCAATGTCTCACCAGGTTTGACGGTAAAGCTGATATTTTTAAGAACATCCCGCTTCCCATCATAAGAGAAACTGACATTCTTGAACTCAATTTTCCCCTCATCAATCTTTTTCACTTCTGAGCCATTCTGTGCTGGTGCAAGCTCTTCTTCATCCAGAAGTTTAAAAACCCTTGAAGCTGCGACGATCGCCTGCTGGTACATAGATAAGCGCATCATCATGTTATTAACTGGTTCAAAGAAGCGGTCAAGATAATTGATGAAGGCATAAAGCACCCCAATTTCGATTGGACTGTTAAATGAAGTAATTCCAAAAAAACTGAGGACAATGATCAGCGCAAAAATATAGACCAAATCTACTGCGGGCCGCAAGAGCAATCCGTCCGCTTTGATGTTCTTCATTCCTGCTTCAAAGTGCTTTTCATTGATTTCCCCGAACTCTTTCTTCAATCTTTTTTCCTGGCGGAACATTTGAATGATCGCCATCCCCTGAAGCGATTCACTTAGTTTAGCGTTGAGCTGGCTAAGCCGTTCCCTCATGTCCTGATAAAATTTGGAGCTAAGCTTCCGGTACAGGCTCATGATGAAGACAATCAATGGAAGAATCAGCATTGTGAACAAAGCAAGCTTTACATTCAGGATGAACATGGCAACGAATATTCCTGCCAATAAAAATCCGCTTTGGATAAAAGTGGCGATAACGCTGACAAACATATCCTTGATAGCTTCTGTATCATTTGTCACTCTCGATACGAGTGAGCCTGCTGGCGTTTTATCAAAGTACTTCAAACCCAATTGCTGGACCTTTGTAAAAACGTCAATCCTCATCTGCTGGATGATTTTCAAGGCAATCTCCTGAAACTTCAGCAGCTGGAAGTACGAAACAAGTACGTTCAGGATTTGGATGCCCAGGTAGGCAGCACCGAGTAAGAACAATGGTTTGAACGGCAGGTACCCTTCTCTTAAGTAATCATCTATGAATATTTTAACGAGGATCGGCCCCAATACATCACCGACTGTTGCCAGCAGCAAAAAGCCGAAAGCTGCGAAAATCATTTTAAGATGCGGCTTAGCGTAAGCAAGCAGCCTGAACAGCACTGAACGCTGCTCTTTTCCATTTAAAACTGGTGTTTTTTCCATTTAATCACCCTCCTTGCTCAACAAGCTCTTCCAGCTGCTGCCTTAAATACATATCCTTATACCAGCCGTCTTGCTCCATCAGCTGATCATGAGTGCCTCGCTCAGAAATTGTCCCTTCATCCAGGACGATAATCAAATCGGCATGATGGATGGCACTTAAGCGGTGGGCTGTAATAATCGTTGTCTTATCCTTCCTGTTTTCCTTCAAAGCAGTCAAGATTTGCTCTTCTGTTTTAGCATCAACAGCTGATAAGGAATCATCAAGGATCAGGATTTCAGGATCCATCACTAAAGCGCGCGCAATCGAGATCCTTTGTTTCTGTCCGCCGGATAATGAGACACCGCGTTCGCCTACGACCGTGCGATAACCATCGGTAAAATCCAGGATATCCTCATGGATGTTGGCTATAGTTGCCGCCTCGTGGATTAATCCATTATCAGCGGCCGGATTGGCAAAAGAAATATTCTCATGGACAGTCGCCGAGAACAGGAAATGATCCTGGGGGACATATCCGATGGCCTCCCTCAGTCTCTGCATCTTATAATCTTTAATATTCCGGCCACCAATGCTGATACTTCCATCAGTCATGTCGAACTCACGAATCAGGAGCTTCAATAATGTCGTCTTTCCTGAACCCGTTTTCCCTACAATTCCTAGCGTCTGCCCCTTTACAAGCCCAAAGTCCACATTCTTGACCATAGGATCAGAATCATTTGGATAGGTAAAGGAATGAATTTTATAATCTATATTTCCGCATGGTACGATATCAAGGGCATCTTCTTTATCCTCGATGTCGATTTTTTCATCAAGCAACGCCGAGACACGGTCATATGAAGCCCGGCCTCTTTCTACAATGTTGAAAAACCACCCGAAAGCAAGCATCGGCCAAATCAGCAGCCCCAAATAAGAAGTGAAAGATACAAGCTGGCCAATAGTCAATTCGCCGTTCAATACAAATCTTGACCCAAAAGCGATTGATAAAAAGAAACTGATGCCAACTATAATTGAGATTGTAGGATCAAAAAGTGAATCTACCTTTGCAACTGCGATATTCTTCTCCACCACATCTTCGGATTGCTTACGGAAGTCCTCGATGTCTTCTTTTTCCTGGCCAAAGGTTTTGATAACTTTGATTCCAGTGATGCTTTCCTGAGTTTTGTCATTCAAATCTGAAAATGCTTCCTGCGCTTTATGAAATCTTTTGTGCAGCATGGTTCCATACCAGCTTGTCAGGATGGCCATAATCGGCATGGGAATCAATGCGATCAGTGTTAGCTTCCAGCTGATGGTCGCTGCCATCGCGATGATTACAAACCCTCCAGTCGCAAGTGAGTCGACGAATGTAAGCACACCTGAACCTGCAGTCTGCTGGATCGCTGACAGGTCATTGGTCGCATGAGCCATCAGGTCTCCTGTTCTCCGTTTCTGGTAAAATGACTGCGACATGCTCGTAAAATGTGCATACAGCCGGTTCCTTAGCAAACGTGATAATTTAACCGCCGAACCGAATATCATAATGCGCCAATAGTAACGCAATGAATACATTGCCAGACCTGAAACAGCCAGTATCAATACCCATTTGCCAAGCGAGCCTCCTGTCAAGGTTCCACTGGTAATCTCATCCACAACCAGACCGATGACCTTTGGCGGCACCAGCTGCAGAAACGCCACAAACAATAACAGAACAATACCCGTAAGATATGCTTTTTTCTCAGCCTTGAAGTACCATAGCAAATCTCTAAATACGCTCATATGTATATCCCCCCAACCCCCTGAAATGCTTAAATAGTTTATCAAATATTTGTAAAATGGGGAAGATTTTTTATTTTTAGGCTCTGTTAAATTAGGCTGTTGATTTTCGTTCCAGGCGCTTCGCTTTCCTCTGAAAAATTATGAAAAAGCCCAATTGCCGGCTTTTTCAAGAGCAAATTTTTCTTGGGGCGTGCGGTGAGCCTCCTCGTCGCTTCGCTTCTGCGAGGTAAAATGGCCCCTTTCTTTTCGGGCCATT
>NZ_JBYNSB010000064.1:0-10612 GCF_057785455.1 Mesobacillus sp. | reverse complement strand
AAAAATTGTCTGGTGGCGATGGCGAGAAGGTCACACCCGTTCCCATACCGAACACGGAAGTTAAGCTTCTCAGCGCCGATGGTAGTTGGGGGTTTCCCCCTGTGAGAGTAGGACGCCGCCGGGCAATGCATGATTCATCTTGGACAAACTTCCTTGATGAGGCATGGAAACCACTGCATAGAGTTATGAAATTATACCACTATTCCGCAGTAGCTCAGTGGTAGAGCACTCGGCTGTTAACCGAGCGGTCGTAGGTTCGAATCCTACCTGCGGAGCCACTTACTCTAAATGACACTGATCATTTGAGCTGGCAGCAACATGCTTCCATAGCTCAGCAGGTAGAGCACTTCCATGGTAAGGAAGAGGTCAGCGGTTCGAGCCCGCTTGGAAGCTCTGAAAATATTAATTAGAATGGCCCCTTGGTCAAGCGGTTAAGACACCGCCCTTTCACGGCGGTAACACGGGTTCGAATCCCGTAGGGGTCACCATTTTTTCGACAAAACGAAAAAATATCCTTAAAAAGTGCAGCATTAATATGGAGGATTAGCTCAGCTGGGAGAGCATCTGCCTTACAAGCAGAGGGTCGGCGGTTCGATCCCGTCATCCTCCACCATATTTATTCAAACTTACATCATCTTGCCGGTGTAGCTCAATTGGTAGAGCAACTGACTTGTAATCAGTAGGTTGGGGGTTCAAGTCCTCTCGCCGGCACCATGCTTCTTACTGCTCTGATTAACTTCAGCGGAAGCATGCGAAAAATTCCGAAGGGATTTTGAGCATCTATCTAAGTGTAGGAGCTATATATATGTGGAGGGGTAGCGAAGTGGCTAAACGCGGCGGACTGTAAATCCGCTCCCTCAGGGTTCGGCGGTTCGAATCCGTCCCCCTCCACCACTTTAATACATACAAAAAATGGACAAGTTTCTGATGTCCTTTTTATTTTTCAATTGGGCTATAGCCAAGCGGTAAGGCAACGGACTTTGACTCCGTCATGCGTTGGTTCGAATCCAGCTAGCCCAGCCATTTATTTTCTTTTATGCATTTGATGCTTAAGGGACGATATTTAGGGTAACTTAACCCTATGAGCCATTAGCTCAGTCGGTAGAGCATCTGACTTTTAATCAGAGGGTCGAAGGTTCGAGTCCTTCATGGCTCACTCCATGAACAGACCCCTAAGAATAAACTTAATACTTTATTTTCAGGGGTCTTATCTATATAATATTTATATGCGGAAGTAGTTCAGTGGTAGAATACAACCTTGCCAAGGTTGGGGTCGCGGGTTCGAATCCCGTCTTCCGCTCCATTTGGGGCCTTAGCTCAGCTGGGAGAGCGCCTGCCTTGCACGCAGGAGGTCAGCGGTTCGATCCCGCTAGGCTCCACCATCACACTACATATTCAGCCATGAATCCTATGGGATTCATGGCTTTTTTTATTTCCCTTATAGAAGAATTCTTTGGATAGTGAGACTTCCCTCCTGAATAATCACTCAATTCCAAACCGTATATATATTCATAAAATTGTCCAGTTGAGTCATTCGAATGAAAGCGGTTAAAATGGATTGAAAAGGGGAGAAAGTAGGGGTTGGAATGAGAAAGCTGTCTATTATAGGGATGCCTATGGATCTAGGCCAAATGAGAAGAGGCGTTGACATGGGTCCAAGTGCAATCCGCTATGCTGGAATCAATGAAAGACTAAAAGAGTTATTTGATGAAATACATGATTTAGGAGATATTTCGGTTGGCAGGCCAGAGGTTAAGATTGATCCTGATAGCAACCTTCGTAACCTTGAGCTTGTAGCAGAGAAAAATAATTTGCTGTGTGAGGAAGTGGATAAAATCATCCAGTCAGGTTCTTTCCCGCTTGTGCTGGGAGGCGACCATAGTATTGCAATTGGAACATTGGCCGGAGTTGCTAAGCATTATAAGAATCTTGGGGTCATTTGGTATGATGCACACGGGGATTTAAATACAGCAGAAACATCACCATCAGGAAATATACATGGAATGCCTCTTGCTGCCAGCCTGGGTATTGGACATGAATCACTAACCCAAATCGGCGGATATGCTCCAAAGGTTAAACCAGAAAATATTGTGATCATTGGTGCAAGGGCTCTTGATGAGGGAGAAAAGGAGTTAATCAAGGAAATTGGCATCAAAGTATTTACTATGCATGAGATAGACCGTCTTGGGATGGCGCAAGTAATGGAAGAAACAATCAGTTACTTAAAGGACCGCACGGATGGAGTCCATCTCTCTCTGGATCTTGATGGATTGGATCCGACTGACGCACCAGGAGTCGGAACGCCGGTTATTGGCGGAATCAGCTACCGTGAAAGCCATTTGGCAATGGAGATGCTGGCAGAATCCCGGATTGTAACCTCAGCCGAGTTTGTTGAAGTTAATCCGATCCTTGATGAGAAAAATAAAACGGCGATTGCAGCCGTTGCCCTTATGGGTTCTTTATTCGGTGAAAAGCTTTTGTAAAAATAAAATTGGAGCAGCGCAATGCGCTGCTCCTTTAATTTAACCAATAACGGTTTTATTAGCAGATAAATGATAATATTTATTAAGTAAACGGTCTAATCTTATGCTGATGTCAACCACCCGCTGGTTGGATAGCGAGGTTCTTGCTGCGAGTTCGACCATTTCTTTTCGGCATTTTTCAATATCCTTCAACAAAGCTTCAGCAGACATTGCAAATATTCCTCGCTTTCAATAAATATAGTCCATTTATACCCCTGGTTAAAAGTTTTTAAACCAAGCTGGTAAAAATTTGTTAATATTAACTTACTGAGTTTTTGTGACAAAAAAAGTCGATATTATAAACAATTTGTCTGTTAGCCGACAGCTCTGTGTGTATTTTATTTTTTTACATAAAAAACGAAACCTTTTACGGAATCGATTCGTATATCGATTAGCCGCATGAAGCGCGGAGGTAAAATAATGGAAACCATCGTTAAACAAAGGATAAAGCAAGTAATCAAGGGAGACCAAAATGCCTACGGTGAGATAGTTGAAATATACAAGGACAAGGTGTTTCAGCTATGCTACCGGATGCTGGGGAATCGGCATGAAGCAGAGGATATTGCACAGGAAGCGTTCATCCGCGCATATATCAATATCAAGAGCTTCAACCAAAATCTTAAGTTCTCAACATGGCTATACAGAATTGCTACCAATTTGTGTATAGATCGGATACGCAAGAAGAAACCAGATTATTTTCTTGATGCGGAGGTGCCGGGGACAGAGGGCTTGAACATGTATTCGCAGGTTCCGTCTGATACGCCATTGCCTGAGGATGAGGTCGAAAGTATAGAATTGCAGGATACAATTCAAAAAGAAATTTCAAAACTACCCGATAAATACAGGTCGGTTATCGTATTAAAGTATATTGAGGAGCTTAGCCTTAATGAAATCAGTGAAATTCTTGATCTGCCGCTGGGTACAGTGAAGACGAGAATACACCGAGGCAGGGAAGCCCTAAGACAGCAATTGCGACACGTATAATGTGAGGTGAACAGAAATGAAATGTCCAGAACATATTTATGAATACATGCACGAGTATTTAGATGAAGAAATCACCGAGGAGCACGAAAAGATTTTAAGGGAGCACCTGCACAGCTGTAAGGAGTGCCAGGAATATTTCCGTGAGCTTAACAAGGCAATTGCGCTGGTGCAGAGCACATCTCACATCCAGGCACCAGCTGATTTTACCTCAAAGGTAATGGCTGGGCTGCCAAAGGAAAAGAAGAAGACAGAAATCCAGCGCTGGTTCCGCAGCCATCCCATCTTAACAGCAGCATCGCTGTTCATCGCATTGATGACAGGCAGTATCCTTACCACCTGGAATGAAGAGCACCAATTTTCGGTTTCAAAGCAGCCGAATCTGATTGTTGAGAATGATACGGTCATTGTCCCTGAAGGGGAAGTGGTAAAGGGGGATGTCGTGGTCAGGAACGGCAAAGTGAAGATTGAGGGAGAGGTACAGGGGAATGTCACCGTTATTAATGGTGAGCAATATCTCGCATCTGCTGGAAATGTGACCGGTGAAATCACAGAAGTAAATGAAGTGTTTGAATGGATTTGGTACCATATAAAAAAGACTGCGAAGAGCACTGCAGACTTGTTTGAACATGAGGAAAAGGAACAGTCCTTCCAGTAGGAAAGACTGTTTCTTTTTGGTTGCATTTACAAGCGGGATTCCAATTCAATGGTATATTAAAACTGATTGCTTGCAGTTTTATTGAGAGCAGGGCCCAGTATTTACATCATTATTAATTAAACTTCACTTATGTTATAATAAGAAAGTTACATATATTTTTGGAAAAATGCTAATGCAGCTGAACTTGCATATTATTGATACGCTGTTTTCGACGAATACTGGTGACCTGCAAAAATAAAAGAGCTGTTCTATGGCTGTTTTCACTTTGCGGCAGGGCATTTTCCTGTATAAGCATCTTTTATGCTCTATTGGAAATGCCACACATAAATACGAAAAGAGCCTTACTAAACATTTGGAGGAAGTGCAATGTCGTTTGCGGATTTCGACCTATTGGAATACCTAGCCAATATTGTTGACATTCTCCTGGTTTGGTTCGTCATTTATAAGCTGATTGCTATTATCCGGGGAACAAAGGCGGTTCAACTTTTAAAAGGAATATTTGTGATCCTGATTGTAAAGTTCGTCAGTGATTTCTTCGGATTGAATACACTCAGCTGGATGATGGAACAAGTTTTGACCTGGGGATTCCTGGCCATCATCATCATTTTCCAGCCGGAATTAAGGAGAGCGCTTGAACAGTTAGGGCGAGGGCGGCTATTCTCGAGATCCGGCCTTCAAGAAGAGGAAGATGAGGAAAAAATGGTGGAGGCCATTATCAAGGCAACCGATTATATGGCGAAACGCCGGATCGGAGCCCTAATCTCAATTGAACGGGAAACCGGCATGAGTGATTATATTGAAACGGGCATTCCGCTTCAGTCTAAAATCTCCTCTGAATTACTGATCAATTTGTTTATACCAAATACACCTCTTCATGATGGAGCTGTCGTCATACAGAAAAACAATGTTGCGGCTGCGGCTTGTTACCTGCCTCTTTCCGAAAGTCCCTTCATTTCGAAGGAGCTGGGTACCAGGCATAGGGCCGCGCTTGGAATCAGTGAAGTAACTGACAGTATCACAATTGTCGTCTCTGAGGAAACAGGAAATGTTTCTGTTACCAGAAACGGAGAGCTTTACCGTGATCTAAGCGGAGATACATTAAGGGAATTGCTCACTGCTGAGCTGATTTCCCCATCAAGAATCAAGCAGGCTGCTTCTACCCGCTGGAATTGGAGGGGGAAGAAAAATGGATAGACTCATGGATAACCCATGGTTCATTAAAATTGTCGCCCTTGTTCTTGCAATCCTGCTCTTTGGGTCTGTCCCTAAAAACGATCCGAATAAGCCAGGAGATGTCAATGTGCCTTCTGATGAGAAGGTGGAGACGATTGAAGAGGTTCCGGTAAAAACTTATTATGACACAGATACCCTGGTTGTATCGGGTGTTCCGGAAACGGTAACGATTACGCTGCAGGGTCCAAAAAACCTCGTACAGCAGGCAAAAGCCCTGCGGAGTTTTGAAGTGTTTGTTGATTTGACGAAGGCGGAAATGGGCAAGCAGCGAGTTCCGATTACCATAAAGGATATTTCTGACAGGCTGACTGTCACGATTGAACCTGGCTATGCGAATGTGTCCATTCAGGAAAAGGTGACGAAGGAATTCAAGGTAGAGGCAGAATTTAGCCGCGGCCTTGTAGAAGAAGGCTATATTGCCGAAAAGCCATCCGTGTCGCCTAGCAGGGTACAGATTACTGGAGCCAAGGATATCATTGACAGAATCACTTATGTAAAAGCAACCGTTAATTCAAACGGAAAGATATCTGACAGCATAACTCGTGAAGCGAGCGTGCTTGTTTTAGATAAAGATATGAACAAGCTGAATGTCCAGGTAGAGCCTGGGACAGTTGAAGTTACCATACCTGTAAAAAGCTCGAGCAAAAAGGTTCCTATCGATATTGTACAAAAGGGAAAACCACCTGCAGGAGTGACAATCGATTCTATCAAGCTGGACACGAAGGAAGCTGAAATCATTGCAGACCCTGATGTCCTGGCGAATATAGACAAGGTGCGTGTCGAAGTAGATGTAAGTGAGGTTTCAGATGACACGGTGCTCACGCTGCCAGTCATCATCGCTAACGGGGTAGTGAAGGTGGCCCCAGAAACGGTGAAAGTCTCTGTCAGTGTGACAAAACAATCCGAGAAAACAGTCTCCAATATCCCGATTGAAATTGAAGGGATGGCTGATGAATTCCAGATTGATTTTCTCGATCCTGCAAATGGGCAGACAGCAATATCGGTGTCTGGCCCAAGCGACATCGTATCATCCCTGGATGCGGACAGCTTTAAAATACTGATGGATGTGTCCGGTCTTGGTGAGGGAGAGCATGAAGTAGATTTAAAGGTGACAGCACCTGACAATATCACCTGGGAATTGGCGAAAGAAAAGGCCAATATCACTGTTGCGAAAAAAGAAGCATAATTTGACTGCAATTTTTCAAACAAGGAGAGATTTAAAGAATGGGTAAATATTTCGGTACAGACGGGGTACGCGGCGTTGCGAATAGTGAGCTGACACCAGAGCTGGCTTTCAAGCTGGGACGCTTCGGAGGTTTTGTCCTCACAAAAGAGCATGATAGACCAAAGGTGTTAATTGGCCGCGATACGCGCATTTCTGGCCATATGCTTGAAGGAGCACTAGTAGCAGGCCTATTATCAATAGGAGCCGAAGTAATGAGGATCGGTGTCATCTCCACTCCGGGTGTTGCGTACTTGACAAAAGCACTAGGAGCACAGGCAGGGGTTATGATTTCTGCATCGCACAATCCAGTTGCGGATAATGGCATTAAATTCTTTGGACCGGATGGCTTCAAGCTTTCAGATGAGCAGGAGCTTGAGATTGAACAACTAATGGATCTTGAAAAGGATGAACTGCCTCGTCCTGTTGGTGCTGACCTTGGACAGGTTATTGACTACTTTGAAGGCGGCCAGAAATACCTTCAATATCTTAAGCAAAGTGTTGATGAAGACTTCACAGGCCTGCATATCGCCTTGGATTGCGCTCACGGTGCCACTTCATCGCTTGCGACTCACTTATTTGCTGACCTTGATGCGGACATCTCAACAATGGGTGCTGCACCAAATGGCCTTAATATCAACGATGGTGTAGGATCGACACATCCTGACGCACTTGCTGAATTCTTGAAGGAAAAGGGTGCAGACCTTGGCCTTGCTTTTGACGGCGATGGCGACCGCCTGATCGCGATTGATGAAAAAGGCACTATCGTCGACGGCGACCAGATCATGTACATTTGCGGTAAGTTCCTCAAGGAAACAGGACAGCTTAAGCAGGGTACTGTCGTCTCAACTGTCATGAGCAACCTTGGCTTCTACAAGGGCCTTGAAGAACACGGCATCCAAAGTGTCCAAACGGCAGTTGGCGACCGTTATGTTGTTGAGGAAATGAAGAAGAATGGATATAATCTTGGCGGTGAGCAGTCAGGGCATATCATCTTCCTGGACTATAACACAACTGGAGACGGCCTTCTGACAGGATTGCAGCTGGCAAATATCATGAAGGTGACTGGAAAGCCGCTTTCAGAGCTGGCTGGCGAAATGAAGAAGTTCCCGCAGGTACTTGTTAACATCCGTGTAACGGATAAGCATCACGTAACAGACAACGAGAAAGTAAAAGAAGTGATTGAACAGGTTGAAGCTGAAATGAACGGGAATGGCCGCATCCTTGTTCGTCCTTCCGGAACCGAGCCGCTGGTACGTGTCATGGCTGAAGCTCCTAGCGCTGAGCTCTGCCAGGAATACGTAAGCCGCATCGCATCTGTAGTAGAAGAAGAAATGGGTTTAAAAGAATAGAACGGATTCAAGGCCTAAGCACTTTTTTGCAGTGCTTAGGCTTTTTTTAAAAAGGCACTGTTATATCCTGATTCTAAATCCACAGCCTAGAAATATTAGCAAGCCTATTAACAGGTAAGTTTAACCACCGTGGATCCGGAACATGCTTTGTAGAATAAGGCCGAACAGCCTTGTTTTATGACAGATAAAGGTTATAAGGAACGAAAGAAAGCCTATTTGCATATTTATTTAGGAAGGGGAGTTTTAGCAAACCTGTGAGGGGTAATTGTACAGGGAGGCTGTTCCCTATGTTTTCTATTGACGGATTCATCAGTATCATGTATGATAATCCTGTTTTTGTAAAAAAAATTCAAAAACACCAAACCAGTTGAAAGGTGGGCAGGGGTTGTAATAGAAAACTTAAAGCGCCAGGACTAATCCATGAACGGCTCTTAGGATTAGTTGACGAGGTGGAGGTTTATCGAATATTCGGCGGATGCCTCCCGGCTGAAAGCACAGCCGCGAATTCCTTCTTTAAAACATTTTGGCAACTTAATGGACAAAGAGAAGGGGATGCTAAAATTAGCGGGGGAAAGATTAAAAAGTCTGACCTCTAACCAATACAATATGAGATAAGGGGGCAAGCTGCCCCTAAGAAGGCTTCTTGCCCCCTGTCCTATGGGAGGAAAAGAAGTTATGTGTGGAATCGTTGGATATATTGGATATAATGACTCAAAAGAGATTTTATTAAAAGGCCTGGAAAAGCTTGAATATAGAGGTTATGACTCTGCGGGAATCGCTGTTATCAACAGCAATGGCGTGCATGTCTTCAAAGAAAAGGGACGCATTGCTGACCTTCGCGACGCGGTTGACCACGATGTAATGGCAAATGCCGGCATCGGCCATACTCGCTGGGCTACTCATGGTCCGCCAAGCAAGGTGAACGCTCACCCGCACCAGAGCTCAACTGGCAGGCTGACTCTTGTCCACAATGGTGTCATCGAGAACTATGATCTGTTAAAGCGCGAGTACTTGCAAAATGTTGAATTGAAAAGTGAAACAGACACAGAAGTAATCGTTCAGTTGATTGAACTGTTCGTTAATGAAGGTCTGAGCGTGGAAGACGCATTCCGTAAGACGCTGACACTTTTACATGGTTCATATGCACTTGCCCTTATCGATGAGCAAAACAATGATACGATCTTTGTTGCGAAAAACAAGAGCCCGCTTCTAGTCGGTCTTGGAGAAGGCTTCAATGTTGTAGCTAGTGACGCTATGGCAATGATCCAGGTAACCAGCCAATATGTTGAACTGATGGACAAGGAAATGGTTCTTGTTACAAAGGACAGCGTAACAATCAAGAACCTTGAAGGAGAAGTCATCACTCGTGCTCCTTACACTGCAGAGCTTGATGCGAGCGATATCGAAAAGGGTACTTACCCTCATTATATGCTCAAGGAAATCGATGAGCAGCCGCTTGTAATGCGCAAAATCATCCAGAACTACCAGGATGGTGAAGGTGCTCTTGAAATCGACTCTGACATTGTAGCTGCCATGAAGGAAGCTGACCGCATCTACATCATCGCTGCGGGTACATCTTACCATGCAGGTCTTGTCGGCAAGCAGTTCATTGAGAAATTGGCGAAGATTCCTGTTGAAGTCCATATCTCCAGTGAGTTCGGCTACAATATGCCGCTTCTATCTGAAAAGCCATTATTCATTTTCATCTCACAGAGCGGTGAAACTGCGGACAGCCGCCAGGTTCTCGTTCAAGTGAAGGAAATGGGCTATAAAGCACTAACAATCACAAACGTTCCTGGTTCTACGTTGTCCCGTGAAGCAGATTACACATTATTGCTGCATGCTGGTCCGGAAATCGCAGTTGCTTCAACAAAAGCTTACACAGCACAGCTTGCTGTTCTGTCAATTTTAGCTGAAGTTACAGCTCGCGGCCTTGGCCATGAAGTAGACTTTGACCTTGTTCAGGAATTGGGTATTATCGCATCTGCAATGGAAGCTCTTTGCGATGATAAAGAAGAGTTCGAAAGCATTGCCCGCGAATACCTGACTGTTACAAGAAATGCATTCTTCATCGGACGCGGAATCGACTTCTACGTTGGCCTAGAAGGCGCGTTGAAGCTAAAGGAAATTTCTTATATCCAGGCTGAAGGCTTTGCAGGCGGAGAATTGAAGCACGGAACGATCGCATTGATCGAAGAAGGCACACCAGTCATCGCCCTTGCAACCCAAGACTTCGTAAACCTGAGCATCCGTGGTAACGTCAAAGAAGTCGTTGCCCGCGGAGCAAATCCGTGCATCATTTCAATGTCCGGACTGGAAACAGACGAAGACCGCTTCGTGCTTCCAGAAGTGAACAGCCTGTTAACACCTCTTATCTCAGTAATCCCGATGCAGCTGATTTCATATTATGCTGCGCTGCACCGCGACTGTGACGTTGATAAGCCGCGCAACCTGGCTAAATCGGTAACGGTTGAATAAAAAACCTAAAAAACCTGGTGAGTGTTGTCAAAACAAAATAAAGTTTGCAGAATGAGAAAAAAATCTGCCTAAGAAGAAAAAAGTTTGCACAAAGTCTCGTGTGTGTATCCAGAGAGTGGATATATTCACGGGGCTTTTTTATATGTAAAATGCGGTGGTGCTGAGG
>NZ_JBYNSB010000063.1:0-7572 GCF_057785455.1 Mesobacillus sp. | reverse complement strand
AAAAATTTTGAAAAAGCCCAATTGCCGGCTTTTTCAAGAGCGAATTTTTCTTGGGGCGTGCGGTGAGCCTCCTCGTCGCTTTGCTCCTGCGGGGTAAAATGGCCCCTTCTTTTCGGGCCATTTCTACCGGGGTCTCACCTGCCCGCTTCATCCCGAAGGAGTCTGCGCGCCTGGAACGAAGAGCAACAGGATCTCAATTCAACATTGGTGAGAGCAACAATCTCTGCGAAAACAGCCTTATTTTAAAAGGTTCAATGCTTCGCGATTGAATGCCGGGATGTCTTTCGGCTCGCGGCTGGTGACCAGCTGATTCTGGCAAACGACGACTTCCTGGTCCTTGTAATTCGCGCCGGCATATTCCATATCGACGCGGATGGATTTATAGCCTGTCGCATCTCTGCCTTCAAGTGTTTTCGCCGTCAGCAACAGCTGCGGACCGTGGCAGATCGCGAATACTGGTTTTTTCGCATCCATGAAGGACTTTGTGAACTGGACGAAGCGTTCATCTTCGCGGAGCTGGTCCGGTGAGAACCCTCCTGGCAGGAACAATGCGTCAAAATCCTCTGGTTTTACATTATCAATGCTTTCGTCGATCTTGACTTCTGCCTTTCCTTGTTTTCCTTTTACAGTCTTTCCTGATTCCTTTTCGATTGTCATTACTTCATGGCCGGCCTCTGAAAAAGCTCTTGACGGCTCCAGGTACTCGGAATCCTCAAACATCTCTGTGATTAAGCATGCAATTTTAGCCATAGGAATAACATCTCCTTTTCTTTTATATCCACTATTAAACTTTCCCTGTCCGCTGAAGCTAAAACATCTATCCAAATCTTAGAATAAACAAAGGTCCAAAGACCTATATTTTTAAAAAGCAAAAAATTTCATTTTATATTTGACATTATCCACTATAATCAATAGTAGGACATCAATAGGGAGAGAAGGAACACTGTGAATATTAATTATGTCAACGTAATGGAAGAAGTGGTTTCGACTCTTGTCAATGTTTTAATGATGAGCCCGGATTATCAGACTTTCTGCAATTGCAAGAAGTGCAGGAATGATATCATCGCCATCAGCCTGAACACGCTTCCGAGCCATTATGTCACCACAGAAGATGGACGCAAGATGGTATTTGAACAGCTTAATACCCAGGAGAACAGAGCCTGGATCAATAAAAGAATCATCAGTGCCATTCACCTCGTAGGTAAATATCCAAAGCATTAAAAAAAGCTGCCGATTGGCAGCTTTCTTTTTATAGTTTTCATCACTAATTTCTATAATGATTTTGTATCCATCCGCCTCGCGAAATCGACAAACCGGAATTTGTCAGGGCGGTGCCTTGACTCTGTATATTGAAACATGGTGGCGTCCTCAAAATAAATATAGTTCTTCACGACCACGACCGCCTGATAGCCTTCCATATCCAGCAGGGACTGATCTTCCTCGGTCGGTTCCTCCACCGTGAATTCCTTTTTGGCAAAACTGATCTTTTTTTCGAGCTGCTTTTCGATGTATTCAAATATGGAATTTTGGCAGTTTTCCTTTGTAAGTCCAGGAACATATTTCTCGACCAGGTAATCCTTGTCCAGGATGATTCGTTCCCCGTCAATTTGCCGGACTCTGGTAACCTTCCACACCAAATCATCTTCATCAATATGCAGTTCCTTTGCAATTTCGCAATCGGCAGCCTTAAGAGCAAACTCCTCGACGGCGGTTGCTGCTTTGCCGCCCATATTCTCCGCGAGTTCCTTAAAGCTGACCAATCCTGAGATCGGGAATTGGTGCCTTTTCAAATCAAGGACAAGAGAGCCTTTGCCGCGGATCTTTTGGATATATCCATTTTGGGCCAGCAGGTTCAGCGCCTTGCGAATCGTTTCTCTCGATGTCTGGTACATGTCGGCAAACTCATTTTCCGATGGAAGGATGGTCTTTGGCGGATAAAGGCCGTCCTGGATTCTTTTCGCGATTTCCTCATATATCGGCAAGTACTTTTTTTGCATCGTATTCCCCCGTACCTATACTAATTACTGCCATTTTACCCTTTTTTCCTGATAAATGCATTTCCGGATGGGTTTCCTGCAAAATTTAAACGAAAGAACAGCAGCCAATGCCGGTAAAAAAATCCTTTGAGTAATTTTCCCAACATGTTTCATGCAGCTTTTTTTAGAAAACAATCCTTTTGCATGGTATTTTGGTTATAATTGTTCTATGAAACGTTCTCAATATGGAACTATGCGAGGAAATTTGTTATTATTTAATTATAAATAGAGAAGGTGTGTGGATAGCTGTGATCGGTGAACGCGTTAAAAGATTTCGACAGGAAAAGAAAATGTCATTATCCGAGCTTGCAGAACAAGCCGGAGTTGCCAAATCATATTTGAGTTCACTGGAACGCAATCTCCAGACGAACCCTTCAATCCAATTCCTTGAAAAGATTGCAGCAGTCCTTAATATCCCTGTTGACAATCTGATCCATGAACAGCCTGATAAGGAGAATATGGATTCTGACTGGGTGAATCTTGTGAAAGAAGCAATGGATTCCGGCATCACCAAGGACCAGTTCCGTGAGTTCCTCGAATTCAACAAATGGAAGCTTCATAATAAATAAAATGGACAGCGGGCGATCGCTGTCCATTTTATTTATGGTCACAATTAAATTCTTTAAATGATAGTTCTGTAAAAATATGCTGTTGATTTCCGTTCCAGGCGCTTCGCTTTCCTCTGAAGAATTATGAAAAAGCCCAATTGCCGGCTTTTTCAAGAGCGAATTCTTCTAGGGGCGTGCGGTGAGCCTCCTCGTCGCTTTGCTCCTGTGGGGTAAAATGGCCCCTTCTTCTCGGGCCATTTCTACCGGGGTCTCACCTGTCCCGCTTCATCCCGAAGGAGTCTTCGCGCCTGGAACGAAGAGCAACAGAGTATTATAAATCAATATTTTGCTTTAACAGTATCTAATCAAAAAATAAAAAGCACCTCAAAGAGAGCTGCCCGATTCATTTCATTATGATGTTTTTCTATGTACTTTTAAAGTCCTGTGCCGTTGAAGCTTTGTAAAAACTCCCTGATTTCTTCTATCTTCAATCCCATTTCCATTGCTTCCATTATGAGCTGCGTCCATTCCTGGTCCAATTCTTCGGTAATTGCCTTTTCGCTAATCAAGTTCTTCCCCCCAAAATACGTGTGTATTCCAGGCAGTCCGGCCATCATAGTACTTTGCACCTTAGATCCGTGACTTTGCGTCCCCGCTTTTCAACAAGTTTGCCTTTTTCTGTGCCTTTTATCTCATCTTTAACTCCCAATCTCATTGTATATGGTTCTTTTTTTTTATCTTGTAAGTATTTGTCGGCTGGATTTGATTGATTATTTCTTTTTTCTTCCAAGGAATTACAAAAACAGTATGGAAAACAGTTAGTTTTCAGAAATTTCAAGTTATTATCTAGATATCTTTGTCAAATTATCTCCGGAATTGTTGAACTCTTTTTTAAACATTACCCCCACAAACTTGAATCTGATTTTCTATTTAAATCTTTCCTGGTGTAAACACCTTTAATCCAGCTGGGCAAAGCCGTTCTCTTTTCAAATGTTCCAGCCTGAAAAAATCGATAGCTGGTAAGATCATGGCCACATACAGGGCATAGCCATTCACCCTGCTCACAGCTGCTGAAGGACGGACGATTGCATCGATCACAATTTTTTCTGTACACAGCAAACAACACCTCCATGGTTGTCCAGATTATCTTTATTGAGTATAGTCCATTGGAATCATTTCTGGAAAAGGCGAAAATTAGTCAAAAATTCTTAAAAAAGAACGAATATCGTTCTTTTACAAGAATTATCTCTAGTTATCTTACAATATCGCATTTTGAAAAGAACAATTTGTTCGTTATAATGAATAAGCGAATGTCTTTTAAGGAGAATTGCCAAATGAAGATAGTGGGAGAGAAAATTAAGAGATTGCGAATCAAAAAAAAGTATTCCATCACTGAACTGTCGGAAAAAGCAAATGTATCGAAATCCTATTTAAGCTATATCGAAAGAGGAATCCAGGAGAATCCTTCAGTCCAGGTCTTATCGCGCTTGGCGTTGACGCTCGATACCACAGTCGAATACTTGATGGGCAATGAAACTCAACTAAAAAAGGGAGAAATCTCTCTCGATTCTGAATGGCTATTGCTTATTGAAGAGGCAATTAGGAGCGGGATCAGCAAAGATGATTTTTCCTATTATCTGGATTTTATCAAATTCAGGAATTCTTCAATCAAGTCGAAGAAATAGTGTTAATACTAAAATATAAAGTTGGAATTCTTTTTATACCAAAAAAAGAACCAGCTAGTGGCTGATTCTAATTCCTCTTTGTCGACGTTAATTTTTTTTTGTGAAAATGGCTGCTGATTTCATTCATGCGCCTTCCCATCTTCCCAATAAAGCTGCTATAGGTATGGATATCCCTGCCCCATTTACAAATTCTCTAAATGTCCTTCCAGTTCCCCATTATCAAATAAGGCTCAAGGCAATTTCGGCTCCAACTCTTGCGTTATTTTTGATCAGGGCGATGTTGGCTTCGAGGCTTTTGCCATCTGTTAATTCTTTTACCTTGGCAAGAAGGAATGGTGTGACCTGTTTGCCTTCAATTTTCTTTTCCTTTGCTTCTTGGAGGGCCTTTTCTATGACATGATTCATCAGACTTTCTTCCATGGCTTGTTCCTCTGGGATTGGATTTGCGACCACGACGCCTCCATTGAGTCCAAGCTCCCATTTTGTCCTGATCAGTTCAGCGACTTCCTCTGCTGAATCCAGCCGGAAGTTCACCTTATATAAACTTGTTCTTGTATAAAAGGCAGGGAGTGTATCGGTGCCAAAGCCAACGACAGGCACCCCATGGGTTTCCAGATATTCGAGGGTAAGCCCAAGATCAAGAATGGACTTTGCCCCTGCACATACGACGGCAACATTTGTATTTGCCAGTTCCTGCAGATCTGCTGAAATATCCATTGTCACTTCCGCTTCACGGTGCACACCGCCGATTCCTCCTGTGACAAATACCTGGATTCCCGCAAGCTCTGCACAAATCATCGTTGCCGCAACCGTGGTGGCGCCATCCTTCTTCGCTGCTAATAGATAGGGAAGGTCCCGCCTGCTTGTTTTTTCGACATTTCTGCTTTGACCGAGATATTCGAGCTCCTCGTCTGAGAGACCGATTTTTATTTTTCCGGCAAGGATGGCAATTGTCGCTGGGACAGCTCCCAAAGCCCGGATAATTTCCTCGACTTCCCTCGCAGTGTGGACATTTTGTGGATAAGGCATTCCATGGGAGATAATGGTAGATTCCAGCGCTACGATCGGTTTGCCTGTTTTTTTCGCTTCGAGTACTTCCTCTGAAAATTCAAGCCACTTTTCTAGCATTCTCTAACCCTCTTAATTAAAGTTTTGTTTGTATGTGTCCAGCAATTGCTTGTTATTCAAGATTGGATTTACCGTTTCGATTGTCTGAAGTGTCAGGATCGAGCAGGCCATCCCTATTTTGCAGGCATCCTCGGTCTGTATTCCGTTTAAATGGGCATAGAGGATCCCGGCAACTAGCGAATCGCCTGCACCGGTCACGTCAATCACCGATATGGCAGGCGGAATCAGCACGCCAGCTTCACCTTTTTTCGTAAAATAGACGAGGCCTTTATCTCCCCGGCTGATGACGACTTTCTCTGCTCCTTTATGGATGATCTTTTCGGCTGCTTTGAAAAAATCGCCTTCGTTCTCGATGCTGATGTGTGATATCGCCTCTGCCTCATCCTTATTGGCAATCAGCCAGGTCACACCCGTTAAATCTTCCGGCAGCTTTCTTGCTTTCGGGGAGGACACCGGCGTAATGCATAATGGCAGATTTTCTCTGCGGCACCTCGTAATAATGCATTCCAGGACCTGAGCTGGAAAATTGGTATCCAGCATGATTAAATCAGATGAGGCAAAATAGGCCCATTTTCCGTCGATGAATTCAGGAGTAATAGCATCATAGATTGACATTTCGGCCAGAGCAACCGACATTTCACCCTCATGGTCCAGCACTGCGGTATAAGTTCCGGTAGATTGGCCATGCATGATTTGCGAAGGAGTCGTATCGGCGAATGCCTTCGTGTATTCCAGCAGCCAATGCCCCTCATGGTCGTCCCCTACTACTGTCAGCACACTGACATCGCTGCCCAGCCTTCCCAGATTCTCAGCAATATTCCTCGCTACGCCTCCACATGATTTGGAGCTTTCCGCTGGATTGGACGTGCCAAGCTCCAGCCTGCTTTTCGACCAGATTTTCCGGTCGATATTCGCTCCTCCTACACAAAGCACCTGCCTTTTCTCCGGCAATACATAGGCTCTGCCAAGAATCTTTCCTTGTTTGATTAATGCCGATATATAGCTCGCTACCTCAGAACGAGATAGTTTCGATTTCATCGCCAGATCTATTTGTGAGATGAACGGATCCTCTTTTACTAGTTTAAAAATAAGTGCCTCTCTCTCATTCATTTCGTGCACCCCTCTAATTTCCAAATACTAGTCTATATAAGAATCATAAACCTTTATCTGAATAGGCACAACATTATTAATATTCGTTTACTTTTTCCTTTTTCCTACTTCCAACCCGCTTGAAGCTTTGTGGCTTGCTTGTGTCATAATGTCACAAAAAAGTCATATAAAATCGGGCAATCTCACGCTTTTCCCACGGATTTTTCTCATTTTAATCACAACTCCCTGTTACGATTATTCCGTAACTAAAGGAGGTTATTTTTATGAAAAAATATTTTACTGTATTCATAGCATCCTTATTCATTTTGGCTCTTTCTGCATGCGGCGATTCCGCCGCTGACAAGGAGAAACAAACAGAAACTGAAGCCGGAACAGCCTCTGTGACAGAGGAGAAGCACGATCATGGTGAAGGTCCTCATGAGCCAGGTAAAGAGGATGTATGTGCTTTCTGCAATATGAAGGTATACACGGAGTCCGACCAAATGGGCGTGTTCACCGCCCAGGCAAAAACAGCAGACGGTGAGTATGTATTCTTTGATGACTCAGGCTGCCTTCTGAACTCCCAAAGGAAAGATGAAATAAAATACGAGGAAAAATGGGTCCGCGACTATGTTACTTCCGAGTGGATTGAAGCTGATACCGCTGTTCCTGTAAAAGCTGATCTCAAAACACCAATGAAATATGGGTATGCCTTCTTCACCAACCAGGAAAGCGCCGATAAATTCATTGCTGAAAACGAAGATAAACATCCCGAGCTATCCAGCTGGGAAACAATCGACCAGGTTGCCAATGAGCGCTACATGAAGAAAATGAAGATGCAGGGCGGCATGATGGATGAGAAGGAAGATCAGGATATGGAACATAAAGAAGACATGGAAGGAAAGTAATATAAAAAATCCCGCTGCAGCAAAAGCTGAAGCGGGATTCAGTTTGTAGACAAAAGGGGTTCGGAATGGTCTCATTCCGAACCCCTTTTTGGATTTTATCGGATTTTTCAAAGGAAACAGACTCCCTTTGCTATACTTTTAGGCCATTTCTGGACTTCTCCATGTCCAGTTGGCCATC
>NZ_JBYNSB010000062.1:0-5821 GCF_057785455.1 Mesobacillus sp. | reverse complement strand
GTATAAGCCCGCCAAAACGCCAAGAATCAATGTTACTCCAGCCGTCAGCGACACAACAAAAGTATCCGGACGAAGGAGCTTGCCTGCAGGTATGTAGGGGAGGAACTGACGGATCCATTGTTCTATACCGGATGAGAACAAGAAGCCTGCGATGATTCCGCTTGCGATACCGATAACACACATGATAAGCGTCTCGATCGTGACGAGCCTCAGGACATCGAATGGTTGAGCACCGACGCACCGGATATATCCAAACTCCTTTTGCCTCTCAAATGTCGCTATTAAGATCGTATTCAAAAGTCCTAAGCCGCTTACGAGAAGTGCAATCAACAGCACCGAATACATTAGGGCTTTGGTGCCGCCAATAAGCTCAAGGATTCTTTTGCTTATATCTTCCGCAGGGACGACATAAACATCGGGAAGCGTTTCAAGCTTGTTCTTGACTGATTGCAATTGGGTAATATCATACAGTTGGACGCCGACTGCGGTCAGCTTTCCTTCTTTGCGGAAATGTTTCTGCGCAACCTCAATTGGCAGGTAGTAGAATCCATCGTCTTGCCCAAAAGTTCGTTCCAGAATGCCAACGACATCAAACTCTGCGTCGAGCGTCTCAATGTAAATCTTATCTCCCACATTACGCTTTTCGATGCGCGCGACTTCGGAGCCGAGAATGATGGAATGTTCGTCCTTAAACCAACTTCCCCTGATCTTCCAATTGGGCTTTAGCCTGGGGACATCATCGGTAATGCCGTAGAACAGGTCAATCTTTGAGCCATCGGGCGTTGGGAGAGAGAAGATCAAAAATCCAGCTGCTTCCTTTACACCTTCAACACTCTTGACTTCCTTGAGCCGTTCCATCTGAAGAAACTTTGGAATCTCACCGCCGTGAATGATGAGCGATGCAGCTTCAAGGGGACATCCTTCCGTAGACACAAAAAGATGAATGCCCGTGCCAGCTACTTCTTCGTGGAGGGACTCACGGTACCCCACGTCGAATGAGAGAATCGAAAAAAGCGTCGCCGCAGCAATTGCCACACCAAGCGTGGTCAAAGCGGTCCTGATGCGGTGACGCTTCAGGTTTTTGAGAGCGAGCTTGAAAAGCGTCATTCGATCTTCACCTCCTTTGCGACAAGCGTCACCTCATCGCCCTTGACTTTCACTGTTCCGTGCACCTGCATCTTTGAATGCAGCTTCGACTTGTCTGGCATCGGGCATTGATCAGTTATGTACACTTCGATCATATTGAACCCATCTTTTATGACAAAATCGTCTGGGCAGCAGATGCTATTGAAGACGCCGCCGACAGCCACATCTTTGCCCTCGTAGGCTTTTGGGTCCTTCAGGAGTTCTTCCATTTTCACTGTTTGGATGGATGGTTTCTCCTGTACGACAGCGTTGGTGCTTGGCTCGGTCTGCTTTTGTGTTGCTGGCTTGTCCCTTTGCTCTTTCGAGCAGCCTGCAATAAAGGCAATGGTAAGTATTGCAATTAAAAGATGTTTCATGGTACTGTTCCTTTCTTGAATGTTATTTTAATTTTTATGTGGTTTAGATTTTAATTCATCAAACATCACAAGCATTTTCCGAACCCCGAAAGCCACTCGCTCGGTGGCGAGAGCGCTTTCGGCTTTAATGTCCTTGCCAATCTGAATCGGATCATCTTTCGATTTTCCCACAAACTGGTCAAGGAATTCCTTTGATTTAAATTCTTTGTTTCGTTCACGTGCACGCTGGATATACGAGCCGATGATCTTACCATCAGTCGTAATGCCCATTACCATTTCGATGACACCATATTCACCTTTCTCTGCATCGGTGAGAATGTAGCCAAGCGATTCTCCTTTTGTTCCTTTTATCTCATAGTAAATCCAGTTTTCCCGCTCGGCCGGGTGAAGAGGCTCTCCTAAACGCTGTTCAATGCGTTCCCGGACGTCGCTGGAGATTTTCTTGTCGATGGTCAAATAGTCTTTTGCTTTCGGAAAGAGCTTCGTCATTGTACGCTCTGGATCCCGCCAGACGCATATATCAGCAAGAGCTTCAACGAAGAAAGCAAAGAGGAGCACAAATGAAACGAATGCTTTAAATATGACTGAGAAACTCGACATAAATTTGAATTTGAAATTCATTGTTCACAACCTTTTTGTTAATAATTTGAAATGTGTCTGCAAAACGAAGATAAGCCCCGCTGAAGAACTTATATGAAAATCCGATTCCCGGAAAATGCTTTGTAGTGATGTTATTCCAGGCAGCATATTTAAGATTCAAGTCGAGCGAAGGAGAGAGAGAATAATCAACTTGTAAGAATCCGCCGCCGACCGTTACGCCATCTTCACTCCCGTAAAGCAGTTCGCTTCTAATAGTGAACAGGTCGTAGTTGGAAATTCTCGTGTTGTAGGCGTAAAAATTCTGCCGTTAAGATATGAAAGTCCAAACTTTGTGTCCTCCCAATTCAATCCAAGTCTTGCAATAACAAGTTTGTTATCGTCTATGTCTTTCCAGTATCTTCCGACACCGTTAGAAAGCGAAAGTGCATAATCAAAATCACCGAAATAACCAAAGACCTGAGCGCCGACGTCTGTCTTGATCCCGAGACTTTGCTTTTCTAATGTTAGAAGTAAAAGCCGCTCGGTATCGTAATATGTTAACAGTCCAAATGGCAGCACATAGCGACCTATGCGGAAGTTGATGTTTCCTAACGGTCCCTTAACCTGCGCGTACGTGTAATAGAAATGCGATTCACGAAAATTATCTTCAAAGTCGAATTGAGTTACTAGAATCAGACGGTCGCCAAGTTCATCGCTAAAGACTTTACGCAGATTCAAAAAAGCTCCGCGCAGTTCAAAAGTGTTTGGTTCACCATGTGTTTTCTGGTAGCGAGTATCGAAGCCGCTGGCGAATTGTAAACTTTGCGCTTGAAGACTTGATATGAATAAAGATAACATAAAACTCATAAGCAGAAGTCGCATTCTGTTCCTTTCATATTATATTTTGATTTTATAAAGTCTTAGACCATTGGCGATAACAACAAGTGCACTGACCTCGTTGATCAGCAGACCACCCACAAGGTCCATCTTGCCAAGCAATGCCGAACCAACTAGAAAGAGGATGATAGCCAGCGAAGCAATGATGTTTTGTTTAATATTAGCAATTGACTTCCGGCTTAATTTGAATGCCGATGGAAGTTTAGTAAGATCATCAGCCATCAGCACAATGTCTCCCGTTTCAAGGGCAACATCGGTCCCTATACCGCCCATCGCAATTCCCACATCCGCCTCTGCCATCGCGGGTGCATCGTTAATACCGTCTCCAATCATTGCAACTTTTCCATATTGTTGTTTTAGTTCCCGAATCGCAGCAATCTTGTCATCGGGAAGCAGCTTTGCTTTATAATCGTCAATACCAAGCTTTGCAGCAATAGCTTTAGCAGTTCGCTCATTATCACCGGTCAACATCACAATGTGTTTTACTCCGCTCTCCTTCAACTTTTTAATTGCTTCTATTGCTTGGGGTCGAACCTGATCTGCAACAGCGATAACACCCAGTGTTTCATTTGCATCGCCAACCAGCATAACCGTTTTACCTTCTTCTTCATGTTTTGACATAAAGTGCTCGGCACCGTTTAACCTGATTTGCTTTTGCTGAAACAATCTCTCATTCCCGATGATGTATTCTGTATCCTTAATTTTTCCTTTTGCTCCAAAACCGGGGATAGCTTCAAAGTCAGTTACTTCTGGTTTGAATTCTTTCGATGCTGCACGGAGAATTGCATCGGCAAGCGGATGCTCAGAACGTGATTCGATTGCTGCTGCGATGATCAGTATCTCTTCTTCACGCATCTCATTAAGTGGAATAATATCAGTCACTTCGGGCTTACCCATCGTCAGTGTGCCTGTCTTATCAAATGCTATTACCTCAATACCACCGGCAATTTCTAAATAAGCTCCGCCTTTGATAAGGATGCCGTGCTTGGCACCATTACCGATTGCAGCAACAACTGCTACTGGAACCGAAAGAACTAAACCGCACGAACAAGAGACCACAAGCAAAATCAATCCGCGGTAAAACCAAATTGAAAAAGGTTCAGCAAGAATGAGAGGCGGTACAATTGCAACAACGATTGCCAATACAAACATCAGCGGTGTATAGATTCTTCCGAACCGTTCGGTAAAGCGCTGGTATGATGACTTGCGTGCTTGCGCTTCTTCAACCGAGTGGATAATACGTGCGAGTGTAGTATCCTTTGAAAGTTTTGTAACCTGAATTTCAAGAAATCCTCGCTGGTTAAGTGTTCCTGCAAAAACTTCATCTCCAACCACTTTATTGAGCGGAATTGATTCTCCGGTAATAGGAGATTGATCAACTGCCGATGAGCCAGAAATAACCTTTCCATCCATTGGGATCCTATCACCCGGTTTAACAATAATTACGTCTCCAACATTAATCTGATCAACTGGAATGTATATCTCTTTTTTGTTCTTTTTTACGAGCGCGTTATTTGGAGCCAATTGCATTAATGCACGAATAGAACCCCGCGCTTTGTCGACTGCATAAGCTTCCAAAACAGAGCCAAGCGAATAAATCACAACGAGAATTGCCGCTTCTTCCCACAAGCCCAACGCAACCGCACCAATAACTGCCGCGATAAGAAGCGTGTTGATGTTTAGTGTGAAAGTCCTGAGCGCTTGTATTCCACTTTTCGCTGGATAAACTCCGCCGATTATGATTGCGAGTGTGTAAACAATCTTCAAGAGAATATCGTGTACAGAAAACTGTTCCAATATCAATCCTGCAGCGGTGAGCACGGAACTAATGAGCAGAAAAATAATTTTAGTCTCCTGCCACCAGTGTTTCTTCGATGGTTGTTTCTCTTCAACAACAACTGCGCTCATTCCTATTTCCCGGATGGCAGAGATGATGTCGGTTTGCGATAACAATTGTGGATTATAATCCACCTGAAGCTGTTGTGTCATCAAATTTGTATTGTGAGAAAGCACACCATTCAATGCCCCTATTTTTCTTTGAATAAGAATTACTTCATCTTCACAATCCATCTCGTGTATATGAAGAACAATCCTGACAGAATCCTTGAGATTAAAAGAGCCGTTTTTAGGAAATGATGCGTTGCTGATTGTTCTCTCTTTATTTGTTGCACAGTTGCCGCATTCAAGATCATTATTGACAAATTTTTTGCTCATAGTATCACCTTATTTTTTATATAAAACTTCAATTTCATTTTCGCTGTTACGAAAATGATTTGTTAAAAAAATTAATCCTTCAAAACATCTTCGATGAACTTCACATCGTCTTTCAAAATATTGATAAGCTGTTCGCTATTGAGAGAGTAGTAAACCATCTTCCCATCATTCCGGTATTTCAGCAACTTGTGCTCATAGAGATATTTCAGTTGGTGCGAAGTTGCGGGAATACTTAAGCCAAGAACATTCGCAATGTCGCAAACACAAAGTTCACCTTTTGCAAGAGCAAAGATGATTTTTAATCGCGTAATGTTCCCCAGTATAGCATAAATATCAACCAGTTCCTCAAACTTTTTATCTTTTGGCAGTGAGGTTTTGACCTTATTCACTTTTTCAACATTAAAGCATATTACCTTGCACGAATCGGCTTTACGATTTTGATTTTTAATTTTATTTTTTACTGTAATTTTTTCCATAGATTTTCTCTGTTTTTCATTTTCGCATTTGCGAAAATATAATAATATATCTGGAAAACAGCAAATCAATATTTTTTAATGAATTCTATCCAATAAAATATCCCGTTATTCCAAGAACAATCAGCAATATTCCTATAATTTTCTTTTCGTGGT